>NZ_JBEOVG010000080.1:0-42423 GCF_040295345.1 Actinosynnema sp. NPDC002837 | reverse complement strand
CATACAACAGCGGTATGCGGCCCATTCGGCCGCACCGCCGGGAACCACCTCAGGCGCGACTCTCATCGAACGAGACTTGTGAAACAGGCGCTAGCGCGTCAGCCACTTCGGCAGCCACGACGAGTTGCCCGCCGGCAGCACGTCCACCACGACGCAGGTGATGTTGTCCGGCCCGCCGCCCGCGTTGGCCGCCTCGATCAGCGTCCGCACGGCCTCGTCACCGTCCGCGGACGCGGCCAGCAGCTCGGCGATCCGCGCCGGGCCCACCACGTCCGACAGCCCGTCCGAGCAGATCAGGTACCGGTCGCCCGCCTCGACGTCCTGGAAGAACAGGTCCGGGTCGTGCGCGCTGCCCGCCTGCAACGCGCGCATGAGCATGGACCGGCCGGGGTGCTCGGCGGCCTGCTCGGCGGCCATCCGCCCGTCGTCCACCAGCGCCTGGACCATGGTGTGGTCGCGGGTGACCTGGGTCAGCTCGCCCTCGCGGACGACGTAGCAGCGCGAGTCGCCGATGTGCCCGACCGCGAAGCGCTCGCCGTCCCACAGCAGCGCGGTGAGCGTGGTGCCCATGCCGCGCATGTCGAAGTTCTCCTCGGCCAGGTCGGTCAGCCGGATCGCGATCTCCCGCGCCGCGCCGGCCAGCTCGCCGAGTGGGTCGTCGGCGTCCACGTCGAGGTCGGCCAGCACCGCCACCGCGATCGAACTCGCCACTTCGCCGTACGCGTGCCCGCCCATGCCGTCGGCGACGGCGAACAGGCGTTCGCTGAAGTACACGGAGTCCTCGTTCGCTTCACGGCGCAGGCCGGGGTCGGTGCCGACGGCGTACCGGAGCGCATACATGCCGCACAGTGAATCACCCGCACGGGTGCCCGTGAGCAGGGCATGTCCAAATCCGGCCGGCTCTGGTCAGCGAGGACGGCCGTAGAACTCGCTCAGCAGGAGCATCGCCGCCCCTGCCGCGACCACGTCTTCACCCAACGGGGTGATCGACACGTCCACCGGCAGCCACTCGTCCTTGGGCAGCCTGGCGCGCACGCCGTCCAGGTAGGCGGCGGGTTCGGCGAGCACCGCGCGACCGGCCAGCACCACGTGGTCGATGTCGAGCAGCTGCACCAGGTCCGCCACCGCGACGCCGACCACGGACGTGGCCTCGACCAGGTCGCCCCGGGCGGCGGCGAGGTTGTGCAGCGCCTCGATGCACCCGCTGCGCCCGCACACGCACGGCGGGCCGTCGAGCTGGATGGTGGTGTGCCCGTACTCCCCCGCGTTGGTGCGCACGCCCCGGTGCACGCGGCCGTCGAGCAGCATGCCGATGCCCAGACCCGTGCCGACGAGCACGAGCACCGCGTCCCGCAGCTCCTCGCCGCGCCGCCACGCCTCGGCCACGACCGCCGTGTTGGTGTCCTTGTCGAGCACGACCGGCAGGCCGAGCCGCCGTTCGGCCAACGCGCGCAGCGGCACGTCCTGCCACTCGGACAGACCGGTCGGGTAGTGCACCACGCCCGTGCGGTGGTCCAGCGGGCCGACGAACCCGATGCCCACCCCGAGGAGCCGTTCGCTGCGCAGGCCGTCGACCAGCCGGTGCAGTTCCGCCACGAACGTCGGCGGGTCGAAGTCGCGCGGCAGCGGCGCGACCGCGCGGTCGAGCACGGTGCCCGCGAGGTCGGTCAGCACGACGCGCAGCTCGTCGCGCTCGACCTGCGCGCCGAGCGCGAGCCTGCTGTCGGCGACGAGCTTGAGCAGGGTGCGCGGCTTGCCGACGCCCACGTTGCGCGTGCCGGACTCGACCAGCAGGCCGTCGTCGATGAGCCTGCTCACCACCTTGGACACCGCCTGCGGCGTGAGCCCGCTGCGGTCGGCCAGCTCGACCCTGGTCACCGCGCCGGATCTGGCCAAGCCGAGCACCACCGCGTCGTTGTACCCCCGCAGGAAGCGCAAGTTGGCCACGGGTCCATCATCGCACCTGGCGTTTACTACACGCCGTTGCTTTAATCACTGCCATGTCTCTTCGCACCGGACTGCTCGGCTACGGCATCGCCGGCCGCGTGTTCCACGCACCGCTCATCGCGTCGACGCCCGGCCTGGAGCTGAGCGCCGTCGTCACCTCGGACGCCACCCGCCGGGCGCACGCCGAGGCCACCCACCCCGGCGTCGCGCTGCCGGGCACGGTGGAGGAGCTGTTCGCGCTCGACCTGGACCTGGTCGTGGTCGCCACCCCGAACCGCACCCACGTGCCGCTGGCGATGGCGGCGATCGAGGCAGGCATCCCGGTCGTGGTGGACAAGCCGTTCGCGCCGACCTCGGCGGACGCGCGCCTGGTGCTCCAGGCGGCGCGGGACCGGGACGTGCCGGTGACGGTGTTCCAGAACCGGCGGTGGGACAGCGACTTCCGCACGCTCCGGTCGCTGCTGGCCGAGGGCGCGCTGGGCGCGGTGACGCGGTTCGAGTCGCGGTTCGAGCGGTGGGTGCCGGAGGTGTGGGACAACTGGCGCGAGTTCGGCGCGCCCGAGGAGGCGGGCGGGCTGCTGTACGACCTGGGCGCGCACCTGGTCGACCAGGCGTTGGAGCTGTTCGGCCCGGTGTCGACCGTGTACGCGGAAGTGGACCTGCGGCGGCCGGGCGTCGAGGTGGACGACGACGTGTTCGTGGCGTTGACGCACGCGAACGGGGTGCGTTCACACCTTTGGGCCAGTTCCGCCGCGCCGGACCACGGGCCGCGGTTCCGCGTGCTGGGCTCGGCGGGCGCGTACGTCTCGCACGGCCTCGACCGCCAGGAGGACGCCCTGGACGCCGGCAAGCCGTTTGAAGATTTGTCGACAAATGGCCGGTTGGGCGTGCTGGACGACGCGGAGGAGGTCGTCGGCCTGCCCGGCGCCTACTCCGAGTTCTACCGGCTGCTGGTGGCCGCGCTGACCGAAGGCGGCCCGCTGCCGGTCGAGCCGGAGTCCGCCGTGCGCGCGCTGGACGTCATCGAGGCGGCGTTCGCCTCCGCCCGGACCGGACAGGTGGTGTCGCTGTGAGCTTGCTGGAGACGTTGGCCGAGCAGGAGTCGCGACTGGTGTTCACGTCGTTCGACAACGACGTGGCGCTGGCGCTGGGCGCGTTCCTGCTGGCCGCCGCGCGGGAGCGGTCGCTGCCGGTGACGATCTCGGTGCGCCGGGGGCAGCAGCGCCTGTTCCACGCGGCGCTGGCGGGCACGTCGGCGGACAACGACGAGTGGATCGACCGCAAGAGCCGCGTGGTGGACCGCTACGGGCAGAGCTCCTACCGGGTCGGCGAGGCCTTCCGGGCGAGCGGCAAGACGTTCGAAGCGGACTCACGCCTCGACCCCGACCGCTACGCCGCGCACGGCGGCGTGTTCCCGGTGAACGTGGCCGGTGTCGGCCTGGTCGGCACCGTCGGCGTGTCCGGCCTGCCCCAGGCCGAGGACCACGCGTTCGTCGTGGAGCAGGTGGAGAAGTTCCTGGCCACCACCGGGTAGACCAGGGCGCGGCGGCGCCGCCCGGTCGCCGCGCTCTTCCCCACCCGACGGCCCGTCCTGCCCCCGGACGGGCCGTCGGGCGTCACTTCCCCGTGCCGTCGGGGTCCGTGCCGTCGGGGTCCGTGCCGTCCGGGTCCGTGCCGTCCGGGTCCGTGCCGTCCGGGTCCGTGCCGTCGGGGTCCGTGCCGTCGGGGTCCGTGCCGAGGACGCCGTCGAGGTCGAAGCCGGCCAGCCGGTCGGGGTCGGACAGGATGTCGATCTCGACGATCCGCCCGTCGGCCACGGTGAAGCCCATGATCGAGAACAGCTCGCCGTCGATGGTGTTGACCAGCCCGGCCGAGCCGTTGACCAGCGCGGGACGCGCGGTCGCGAGGGTGGCCATGCGGTGGAACGTGTCGAGCTGCCCGGCGACGGCCTCGGCGCCGTGCAGGACCCGCATGCCGGCGAGCGCCTTGCCGCCGTCCGCGCGCAGGGTGACGTCGGGGTCCAGGACGGCGAGCAGGGCCGTGAGGTCCCCGCCGCGCGCGGCGGTGAGGAAGGCGTCGACGACGCGGCGTTGGGCGGCCGGGTCGGGGTCCGGCGCGGGCGCCGCGCCCTGGACGCGCTGCCGGGCCCGGCTGGCCAGCTTCCTGGCCGCGACCGGCGTGCGGTCCAGGATCGGGGCGATCTCCTCGAACGGCAGGCCGAACAGGTCGTGCAGGACGAACGCCAGCCGTTCGGCGGGGTTGAGCGATTCCAGCACCACCAGCAGCGCCAGGCCCACCGAGTCGGCCACCAGCACCTGGTGCTCGGGGTCGGCGACCTCGTCGGTGACGACCGGGTCGGGCAGGCGGTCGTCGAGCGGATCCTCCCGGCGCTGCCGGCGTGAGCGCAGCAGGTCGAGGCAGACCCGGCCGACGACCGTGGTGAGCCAGCCGCCGAGGTTGTCGATGTCCTCGGCCTCGGAGCGGGCCAGCCGCAGCCAGGCCTCCTGGACGGCGTCGTCGGCCTCGGTCAGCGAGCCGAGCATCCGGTAGGCCACCGCTTTCAGGTGCCCGCGGTGCTCCTCGAAGCGCCGGGCCAGGAAGTCGCTGTCGTTCATGGTCACCTCTCGGGTCGGCGGTCGAACCGATGACGAACGCGACGCCCGCGATGTGACCGGCGCGGTCCGGTCACGTTCCCGGCCACCGCCGCGTCATGGCCGCGACGAAGCGGTGACACGACGATCGGAGCGGACCGGACGATGAGGGACATCGAGGTACGAGGCACGGTAGCCGAGGGTTTCGAGGGCGTGCGCGAGGAGTTCGCCGACGCGGTCGACCCCGGGGCCGGCGCCCAGTTGGCGGTCTACGCGCACGGTCGCCTGGTGGTGGACCTGTGGTCCGGCGACGGCAGCAGCGGGGACCAAGGGACCGGCGACGCGGTGACCGGCGACACCCTGACCGGCGTCTACTCCGCGACCAAGGGCGCCGCGACGTTGGCGGTGGCGCTGCTCGTGCAGGACGGCGCGCTGGAGCTGGACCGGCCCGTCGCGCACCACTGGCCGGAGTTCGCCGCCGCGGGCAAGGGCCGGATCACGCTGCGGGACGTGCTCACCCACCGTTCCGGCGTGATCGGCGTCGACGGCGGCCTCACCGCCGAGGAGCTCGCGGACGACGAGGTGATCGCCCGGCGGCTGGCCGGGCAGCGGCCGTACTGGCGGCCCGGCTCGGCCTACGGCTACGGCGGGTTCGTGACGTTCGCGATCGTGGGCGAGGTCGTCCGCCGGGCCACGGGCCGGTCGCTCCAGGCGTGGTTCGAGGAGCGGGTGCGGGCGCCCCACGGGCTGGACCTGCACCTGGGGCTGCCGGAGGCGCTGGAGGACCGGTTCCGGGAGGTGCGGCCGGGATCGGCGAGCCCGGCGGAGCTGGCCGCGTTCTGGGCGGACGTCCCGGGACCGCACAGCATCACCGGCATCGGCTACGGCCTGAACTCCACCCCGCCGCTGGACCAGGTGGCGTTCCTCAACACCCGGCGGGTGCGCGCGCTCGGCCAGGCGTCCGCCGGCGGCGTCGGCAACGCCCGCGCGTTGGCCGGGATGTACGCCGCGGCGGTGTTCGGCCTGGACGGTCGCGCGCCGTTGCTCGAGCCCGACACGCTCGACGAGTTCGCCATGCTCCACTCCACGGGTCGCGACCTCGTCACCGGCGAGGCGGGGCAGTACGCCCTCGGGTTCCAGGCGAAGGGCCTGCGCTACCCGTTCCTGAGCGCGAAGGCGTTCGGCCACAACGGGTCCGCGGGCGCGGAGTCGTTCGCCGACCCCCTCGGCGGCATCGCGTTCGGCTACACCCGCCGCCGCTTCGCCTTCGACTGGTCCTACCCCGAGCACGACCGGCTGGCCGCCGCCGTCCACCGCGCGGTCACGTCCGCGCCTCGCGACGCGTCAGTGCGGTGAAGACGACGAAATCCGAGAGGACACCTCCACGATGACCGCCATCCAGGACTCGCTCCAGTCCCGTCTGCCCAACCCCGCCGTGCTCGTGCCCGAGCTCGGGGAGCTCGCCAAGATCATGTTCCAGGCCGTCGGCAACGGCTCGGTCCCGCCGACCACCATCAGCCTGGTGCACCTGCGCGCGGGGCAGCTCGTCGGCAACACCTACCTGACCACCCTGCACACCGGCAACCTCCGCAAGGCGGGTGTGTCGGAAGAGCGCATCACCGCCGTCGCGTCCTGGCCGGACGCGCCCCACTTCACCGCCGCCGAACGGGCCGCGCTGGCCCTCGTCGAGGCGGTGCTCACCCCCAACCCGCACGGCGAGCGCGTCACCGACGACCTGTACGCCCAGGCGTCCGCCCACTACGACGACAAGGCGCTGGCCACGTTGACCATGGCGATCGGCCAGATCTGCTTCTTCATCCCGGTGGCCCTCATCGGCAAGCCGCTGCCGGGCGTCGCGCCCGCGCAGCAGTGGCGGGACTGAGCCCGCCGGGCGGTGGGGCGCCCGACCGGACGCCCCACCGCCTCACCGCGTCAGCAGAACACCTCGTTCAGCAGCTCGTCGTAACCCTCGATCTGGCCCGGGTCCGGCGCGGAGGTCAGCGAGGCCGTCATGCGGGTCTTCGTGTCCGCCGTGCTGATCACCAGGCTGTTGTAGCCCGGGATGCCGCCGCCGTGGCCCCAGACCGCCACGCCGCAGTCCAGGTCGGTCTTCTCGATGCCCAACGCGTAGCCGCCGGCGATCGGCAGCGTCGCGGTCAGCTCCCGCTGCTGCGCCGGCCGGAGCAGGCGGCCGTCCAGCAGCGCGTCCAGGAACCGGTCGAGGTCGGCCGTCGTGGAGATCATCTCGCCCGCGGCGTACGCCACCGACGGGTTGAACTCGGTGATGTCGACGACCTGCCCGCCTGCCCTGATGTAGCCGTGGGCGTGCGGGCCGGGGATGTCGGTGCGGTTGCCCGGCACGTACGTCGACCGCAGGCCCAGCGGACGCAGCACGCGCTGCTGCACCGCCACCCCGTACGGCCGGCCGGTGACCTTCTCCACCAGCATCCCGGCGACGACGTAGTTGGTGTTCGAGTACTTCCAGCTCGTGCCGGGCTGGAAGTCCAGCGGCCGCGACGTCGACATCGCGAGCAGCTCCGCGGGCGTCCACGTCTTGTACCGGATGGCCAGCGCCCCGTCCGGGCCGGGCGGCAGCGCGGACGTGTAGTTGTAGAGCCCGCTGGTGTGCTGCAGCAGGTGCCGCACGGTGATCCGGTCACCGTCCGGCAGCAGGCCGGGCAGGTACCGGTGCACCGGCGCGTCGAGCTCGATCTCGCCCTCGCCGACCAGCTGGAGCACGACGGTCGACACGAACGTCTTGGTGATGCTGCCGACCCGGAACCGGCCGTCGGTCGGCACCGGGCGCGGCGAGTCGACCTCCGCCGTGCCGGCGCGGGCGGTGAACTCGTGCCGCCCGTCGCTGACGCGGACCTGGACGCCCTGGCCCCCGGTGCGCGCCATGGCGTCCAACGCCCGCTGCACGACCTGCCGGTCGATCCGGCTCCCCCGGTCGGCCGGCTCGGCCACCGCCGTCCCCCCGATCCCCACGACCGCCAACCCCACGACGGCGGCTAACGCGATACCCCTCTTGCCCGTCAACGCGTTCCTCCCTCAGTCACGTCGCCGACCCCTTCGGCGGGTTCGAGTCTGGCCGTCCGGCGGGGTTCCCACGTCGGTCCCTGGTCTGGGAGCGCATCAGACTTTAGGCTCGTCCACCCTTAGTGGTCGGGCGTCTTCGGAACCGGTTCCGAACGGGTTACCACTAGTCCGTTCGAGTGACGCCAATGGTCTAGACCTTGACCGTGAAGTGGTCTGAACCACATCGTGGGTCAACCCTGCACTCCTTTCCTGACAAGGAGCACGATGTCCAAGATCCGATGGCATGTCACAGCGTTGTTCGTGGCGGTCGCCACGTTGGTGGTGGGGCTGGTCGTCGCGCCCGCGGCCAGCGGTGCGGGCGGCGTCTCGGCCACCTTCAGCAAGGGCTCGGACTGGGGCACCGGCTACGAGGGCAAGTACACGATCCGCAACGGCTCCACGGCGGCCCTGACGTCGTGGACGGTCGAGTTCGACCTGCCCACCGGCCACCGGGTCAGCTCCCTGTGGGACGGCTCGCACACCGTCAGCGGCCAGCACGTGACCGTGAAGAACACGTGGAACGGCAGCGTGGGCGTCGGCGGCACGGTGAGCTTCGGCTTCAACGTGACCTACTCCGGCACGTTCAGCGGGCCAGCCAACTGCAAGCTGAACGGCGCGTCGTGCGACGCCGGCGGGACCAACCCGACGACGACCACGACCACCACCACCACGACTACTACGACCACGACGACCACCACCACGGGTCCGACGACGACCACGTCGAACCCGCCGGTCGGCTCGCGGAAGAACCTGGGCTACTTCACCCAGTGGGGCGTCTACGGCCGCCAGTACTTCGTGAAGAACATCCACACCTCCGGCTCGGCCGCGAAGCTGACGCACATCAACTACGCGTTCGGCAACGTGCAGAACGGCCAGTGCACCATCGGTGACGCCTACGCCGACTACGACATGGCCTACACCGCGGCGAACTCCGTCGACGGCGTCGCCGACACGTGGGACACCGGCGCCCTGCGCGGTTCGTTCAACCAGCTGCGCAAGCTGAAGAAGATGTACCCGCACATCAAGGTGCTGTGGTCGTTCGGCGGTTGGACCTGGTCCGGCGGCTTCGGCCAGGCGGCGCAGAACCCGGCCGCGTTCGCCGAGTCGTGCCACCGGCTGGTCGAGGACCCGCGCTGGGCGGACGTGTTCGACGGCATCGACATCGACTGGGAGTACCCGAACGCCTGCGGCCTGACCTGCGACACCTCCGGCTTCAGCTCGATGAAGACGGTCTCCCAGGCCCTGCGCACCCGCTTCGGCGCCAACTACCTCGTCACGGCCGCCATCACGGCGGACGGGTCCAACGGCGGCAAGATCGACGCCGCGGACTACGGCGGCGCGGCGCAGTACCTCGACTGGTACAACGTCATGACCTACGACTACTTCGGCGCGTTCAACGCCAAGGGCCCGACGGCTCCGCACTCGCCGTTGACGTCCTACACCGGCATCCCGCAGGCGGGCTTCAACTCCGACGCGGCGATCCAGAAGCTGAAGAGCAAGGGCGTGCCGGCGGCCAAGCTGCTGCTGGGCATCGGCTTCTACGGCCGCGGCTGGTCCGGCGTCACCCAGTCCGCCCCGGGCGGCACGGCGACCGGCGCGGCGCCGGGCACCTACGAGGCGGGCATCGAGGACTACAAGGTCCTCAAGACCAAGTGCCCGGCCAACGGCACCGTCGCGGGCACGGCGTACGCGCACTGCGGCGACCAGTGGTGGAGCTACGACACCCCGGCCACCATCGGCGGCAAGATGACCTACACCAAGAACCAGGGCCTCGGCGGCGCGTTCTTCTGGGCGCTCGACGGTGACACGGCCAACGGCGAGCTCATCACCGCGATGGGCAACGGCCTGAAGTAAGCACCCTGCACCACCCGAAGGGCCCTGCGGGCGTCTCCCCCGCAGGGCCCTTCGCCGTTCCCCGCCCCAACGCGGTTGAATGAATTCTCGGGAGGGGAGGCGCGACGTGGACGACAGGACCGACGAGCCGGACGGGGTTCAGGCTCAGGGGGTGGCCAACCACCTCTCGGGTGCGGCAGGGCACGTGATCCAGGCGGGAGCGATCCACGGTGATGTCACCATCAACGTCCCCCAGGACGTCGCGGCGATCGGAACACCGCTGATCATCACCGCCTTCCACGACTCTCCACGCCTTTGGGCCGACGAGTACGACCTCGTCGTCCTGGACGGGAAGCGCCCACGGCTACTCAACGTGGACGACGAGCTCCTGTTCTACGTCGAAGGGCGAGGGTCCCAGGCGGTCATCCTCCTGGCGCTGCGGGCGGTCGTGGTGACCGACAGGGAGCCACGTACCGCGTACGCGGTGCCGAAGGTCGATCCCGTGCTCGCGTCGACACGGATGCACACGCGTGACTTCCAGGTGGTCCTCGCCCCCGGCCGGAAGCTCGAGGTCGAGCCGTGTGGCGGGTGGAGCGGGAAGTTCCCGTTCACCGTCACGGCCGGTGACCCCGAGAGGTTCTCCGTCGTGGGCCGCAGCTCGGCGGGCGAGGTGCGGTGGCGGCTCGAACTGGACTGGATGTCCGGCGGGCGCCGGGGCACGGAGACGATCGACGTCGGCGGCAAACCGTTGCACTCCTACCCCAGGGGAGCGGTCGCGGACGGGCTTCCCCCCGCTCACCTGCACGACTTCCTCCTGGCCAAAGCCGATCGGTACATCAAGGACGCGCTGCGGGAGGCGCTGAGCGCGCCCGAGCCCGGGCCGTGACGGGGCCCGCGTGCCGGAAGCAAGCGGGCCCCGGACCGGTGACTAGACGGTCAGGCTCCACGAGTTGATGTACCCGGTGTCGGCCGAGTACACGTCCTGGACGCGGAGCTGCCACGCGCCGTTGCGCGCCTCCGACGAGACGTTCGCGGTGTACGTGGTGTCGATGTTGTCGCCCGAGTCGTTGTTCGACGCCTTCAGGCGGTACGCCGTGCCGTCCGGCGCGACCAGGTCGATCACCAGGTCACCCCGGTAGGTGTGCACGATGTGCACCTCCACCTGCGACGTCGCCGAAGCGGTGCCCTCGCAGCCGGCGATGGTGATCGTGCTGGTGACCGCCGCCCCGTTGTCCGGGATGGCGACGTCGGCGTCGTTGGTCGACTTGGCGCACCCGACCGGCGGGTTGCCGCCACCGCCGTAGGGGTTGGCCGCCTTCTTGGCCGCGTACATCAGCATCGGCTTCGTCTTCGGCCAGAACGTCGACGCCTGGCAGGAGTACGTCGGGAAGAACCCGGAGCACGACCCCGACGACGGCCCGATCTCCCACACGAACGACGCCACGCCCAGGTCGTCGTACACCCAGTCGTCCGTCGCGCCGGCCGCGTTGTAGAGCACCTCGCCCGGCTGCCCGTACTGCCACCCGCCGGCCAACGTCGCCATGTCCTTCGCCATGGCCCGCATCGGCGCGTCGTTGCCCGTCTTGTACTGCGTCGTCCAGCCCCACGGGAACAGCACCAGGTTCGAGTAGCTGTGCATGGAGATCACGACACCGGTCGTGTCGGCGGGCGCGGCGTCGGTGGTGCCGGTGCCGCGGCGGTCGCGGTACAGGTTGCGCCACAGCGCCTGCAACGCCCTCGTCTCGACCTCGGAGTTCGCCGACGGCCCCTTGTAGGTTTGGTCGCACGGGTTGGACGACGTGCCCGCGCCGCCCCAGTGCGAGTCGGTGTTGCGGTTGAGGTCGATGCCGATCTGCGACGACGACGTGCCGGAGCAGTTCGACCCGTTCGTGGTGTTGGCGTTCTTGCGCTGGTAGCGCGGCGAGTTGCCGCCCTGCTGCACGATGTTCACGCCGTCCGGGTTCGCGATCGGCACGACCCACACCTCGGTCGTGTCCAGCAGCGCGGTGACCTCCGCGTCGACCCCGTAACCGGTGGTCAGGTGGTCGATCCACTTCCACGCCGTGTCACCGGTGGTCAGCTCGCGGGCGTGCAGCTGGCCCATCACGAAGAAGCGGGGCTTCGGCGCGGACGGGTTCAGCGCGCAGTCGCCCGCGTTCTTCTTGGTGATGCAGATGGCGCGCAGGTCGTAGCCGCCGGCGCCCTGCGTCTTCTTCCACGAGTCGCCGTAGTCGACCAGCGTGGTCAGCGCGGGGTACTGCTGCCCGACCAGGTCCAGGTGCGACCAGTGGGCGTTGATCGTGCGGTAGCCGCCGTAGTAGGTCTCGTTGATGTCGGCGGCGTCGAACGTCGGGGACTGCGACTTCTTCGCGGGTGGCTGCCACTCGGGCGCGGGCAGCACCTCGTCGATGACGGCGGTGAAACCGGCCTGCTTCAGGCCGCCGCCGGTGCTCGCGTCACCGAGCACGAACAGGTAGTCGCCGTCACGGTCCTCCAGCACGTCGAAGCCGCGCCCGAGCAGGTTCTGGGCGGCGGCGCCGAGCGGCGCGTGGACCTTGTAGACGTAGGTCGGACCGGCTTGGACGGCGACGGTCTCGGGTGCGGGACCGGCGGTTCCGGGCACGCCCCCGGTGACCACCGCCGCCGCCGCGACACCGGCCACGGCCAGTGTCAGCAGTGAACGTCTGGTCGACTTCACGGTTGTTCCTCCTAGGCAGGGTTGAGCAGGAGGATGAGGGACGGACCACCCCCTTGCACACCCGCCAATCGGCCATTGCTCAGCGTGATGACAAGGGGTTTTGACGGAAGCGGGTGAGGTACCCCGGCGCTTGGTCCGGATGGAGGAGGAGTCGTGACGGACGAAGAACTGGTCGAGCGGATCACCCGACTGGTCGAGGAAGAGCACCGGTTGGAGGGATCGCGGATCGGCGAGGGCCTGAGCGAGGGCGACGCCCGACGGCTGCGCGACCTCGAAGTGGCCCTGGACCAGACCTGGGACCTCCTGCGCCAACGCCGCGCGCGCCGGGCGGCGGGCATGGACCCGGACGGCGCCGAGCCCCGCGACCCCCGCACCGTGGAGGGTTACCGCCAGTAGTCGGCGGCGGGCGTTGACTCGTCCCTTGGGGCAGCCCGCAGGGTCGTCGCCATGGAGGATGTGGCGGTGGCACGGCTACTGGGGATCGGCGAGTTCGCCCGCCGGTCGCGGCTGTCGGTGAAGGCACTGCGGTTGTACGAACGCCAGGGCCTGCTCCGGCCGGCCGTGGTCGAGGCGGGCAACGGCTACCGGCGCTACCGGGAGGACCAGCTCGTCCCGGCCCGCCTGGTGGCGTTGCTGCGCAGGCTGGACATGCCGCTCGCGGTCGTGGCCCGGATCGTCGCCGCGCCCGAGGACGAGCGCGCCGACCTGCTCGCCGCGTACTGGGCCGAGGTCGAGCACCGGATGGCCGTGCAGCGAGGCCTGGCCGCCCACCTCCGCGTCGTGTTGTCCGGAGGAAGGGGTTTGGTGGAGATGTACGAGGTCAAGCAGCGAGAAGTACCCGAACAGGTGGTCTTGACCGAGCAGCGGCACGTGCTGCAACCGGCGCTGGCGCCGTGGATCGGCGACTCGCTGGGACGGCTGCACCAGGCGGCCGAGGCCTTCGGCGGCGTGTCCGGCCCGACGTTCGTGATCTACCACGGCGAGGTGAACGACGACAGCGACGGCCCGGTCGAGTCGTGCGTGCCGATCGGCGCGGCCGAGCCGCCGACCGGGTCGGCCGCCCGGGTGGAGCCCGCGCACCGGGAGGCGTACGCGCGGCTGACCAAGGCGCAGGTGGTCTTCCCGCAGATCCTGTCGGCCTACGACGCCGTCGCCGCGTGGATCAAGGAGAACGGCTTCGAGGTCCACGACGCGCCCCGCGAGGTCTACTTCACGGACTTCGACGCCGCCGGCCCCGACGACGAGGTCTGCGACATCGCCTTCCCGATGCGCTGACGACCCGGCCCGACCGCGCGGGAACCCGCCCACCCGCGCGGTCCTCGCCTCCCGCCTGCACCGCGGCGTGCGGCGCCGCTCCGGGCCGGCCGCCTCACACCAGCCGCGCCAGCCGGTGGTCCAGCGCCGTGTGCCGACGACCCGCGCCCACCGTGCGGACCGCCTGCCCGATCGCCTTGCGCGACCCGACCAGCACGACCAGCTTCTTCGCCCGCGTGACCGCCGTGTAGAGCAGGTTGCGCTGCAGCATCATCCACGCGCTGGTCGTGATCGGGATGACCACGCACGGGTACTCGCTGCCCTGCGAGCGGTGGATCGTCATGGCGTAGGCGTGGGTCAGCTCGTCCAGCTCGCCGAACTCGTAGTCGACGTCCTCGTCCTCGTCGGTCCGCACGGTCAGCTTCTGCTCCACCACGTCGATCGCCGTGACGATGCCGAGCGTGCCGTTGAAGACGTTCTTGTCGTAGTTGTTGCGCATCTGCGTGACCTTGTCGCCGACCCGGAACACCCGGCCGCCGAACCGGCGTTCCGGCAGGTCCGGTGTGGACGGTGTCAGGGCCTCCTGCAGCAACGCGTTCAGCCCGCCCGCGCCCGCCGGGCCCCGGTGCATCGGCGCGAGCACCTGCACGTCCGTGCGCGGTTTGAGGCCGAACTTGCGCGGGATGCGGTTGGCGACGACGTCGACCACCAGCGCCGCCGCCTCCTCCGCCTCCTCCACCGGGAACAGGAAGAAGTCCGGCATCCCCTGCACGACGGGGTAGTCGCCGTTGTTGATCCGGTGCGCGTTGGTCACCACGCCGGACTGCTGCGCCTGCCGGAAGATGTGCGTGAGCCGGACGTTCGGGATGGGGCTCTCGGCGGACAGCACGTCCCGCAGCACCTCGCCCGCGCCGACGGACGGCAACTGGTCCACGTCGCCGACCAGGAGCAGGTGCGCGCCCGGCGCGACGGCCTTGACCAGCTTGTTCGCCAGGAGCAGGTCCAGCATCGACGCCTCGTCCACGACCACCAGGTCCGCGTCGAGCGGCCGGTCGCGGTCGTAGGCCGCGTCACCGCCGGGCTTGAGCTCCAGCAGCCGGTGCACGGTGCGCGCCTCGTGCCCGGTCAGCTCGGTCAGCCGCTTGGCCGCCCGGCCGGTCGGCGCGGCCAGCACCACCTTCGCGCCCTTGGCCACCGCCAGCTTCACGATCGACCGCACGGTGAAGCTCTTGCCGCACCCCGGACCACCCGTCAGCACGGCCACCTTCCGGCTCAACGCCAACCGGACCGCGTCGCGCTGCTTGTCCTCCAGCGACGCCCCGAGCCACCCGAACGCGCGCTCCCAGTCGACCTGCTGGAACGCCGGCATCCGCTCCTCGTCGGTCCTGAGCAGCCGAAGCAGCTGGCTCGCCAACGAGATCTCCGCCCGGTAAAACGCCACCAGGTAGATGCCCGGCTCGCCGTCCGGCATGACCTCGCGGACCACGCCCTCCTCCGCCACCAGCTCGGCCAGGCACTCGATCACCAGGCCCGCGTCGACCTGGAGGATCTTGATCGCGTCACCGATGAGCTCGTTCTCGGGCAGGTAGCAGTTGCCGTCGTTGGTCGCCTCGGACAGCGTGAACTGCAGCCCGGCCTTCACCCGCTGCGGGCTGTCGTGCGGGATGCCGACGGCCTTCGCGATCAGGTCGGCGGTGCGGAACCCGATGCCCCACACGTCGTTGGCCAGCCGGTAGGGCTCCTCGCGGACGACCTCGATCGCCTTGTCGTGGTACTGCTTGTAGATCCGCACGGCCAGGGACGTCGACACGCCGACGCCCTGGAGGAAGACCATGACCTCCTTGATCGCCTTCTGCTCCTCCCACGCGTCGGCGATCAGCTTGGTGCGCTTGGGACCGAGCTTGGGCACCTCGATCAGGCGCTGCGGCTCGTGCTCGATGACCTCCAGCGCGTCCACGCCGAAGTGCGTGACGATCCGGTCGGCCAGCACCGGTCCGATGCCCTTGATCAGGCCGGAGCCGAGGTAGCGGCGGATGCCCTGGATCGTGGCCGGCAGCACGGTCGTGTAGTCCTCGACCACGAACTGCTTGCCGTACTGCGGGTGCGAGCCCCACCGACCGCGCATCCGGATCGACTCACCCGGCTGCGCGCCGAGCAGCGACCCGACCACGGTGACCAGGTCGCCGCCGCGGCCGGGGTCGACGCGGGCGACCGTGTAGCCGGTCTCCTCGTTGGCGAACGTGATCCGCTCCAGCACCGCTTCCAGGACCGCGTCAGCCACCGGGTCACCCTAGGACGTGCCACCGACGGCCGGCGATCAGGGCCAGAGCACCGGCCGGCCCCCGTACTCGCCCACGACCACGCCGCGGTCGTTGATGCCCTGGGCGAAGTCGTAGGTCCCGGACGGCACCGGCAGCAGCGCCACCTCACCCGACGGCGACCAGCGGATCGGCCGGTTGTACCGGCTGATCGCCGTGCCGGCGGCCGCGCCGCGGTCGTTGAGCTCCGCGACGACGTACCGCCCGTTCACGTCCGCCACGGAGGAGTACGTGGCGTCGGGCACCACGCCCAGGACGGTGAGCGCCCCGTCGTCCCACCGGACGTAGTGGACGAGGTCGTCGGCCGTGGTGGCGGTGCCCGCGATGGCGCCCGCCTCGTCGATCGCGGTCGCCTCGGTCGCCGGTGCGAGGCCCGGCAGGGCGGTGGCCGTCCCGTCGCGATCCCACCGGACGGCACGGCGGACGCCGGTGGCGTAGTCGCCGCTGTAACCGACGACCGTGCCGCTGTCGTTCACCGCGACGGCGAAGCTGCAGGTGTCGCCGGGCGGGATGTCGAAGACGGTCGTGGAGCCGTCCGGGTTCCACCGGGTCGCCTGCGAGTTGCGGTCGGCCGTGCTGGTGTTGCCGTACGCCGCGCCGTCCGCGTCGACCCCGAAGACCTTCCCGGGAGTGGCGCCCGCCGGCGGCGTCAGCTCGGTGAGCCGGCCTCCGGCGTCCCAGCGCACCGGCCGCGACCTGCCCTCCGCGTTGGTGGAGCGACCGACGACCACGCCGGAGTCGTTCACGTCGACCGCCGACCCCGTCGTGCCGCCGGGCAGCACGGCGAGTTCCACGTACCCGGTCCCGGCCGCCGCCGGCACTGCCGAGATCACCGAAACGAGCGCCGGCACAGCGCCCCACGTCCGTCGCATGACCAGTCCTCCTGAGTCCCGCCCGCCACCAGCTGACCAACCAGCGACTGGGAGCGCTCCCAGAATCCCCCGTTCGGCCCTCTACCCACCCCAGCGCGGTCTCCACAGGACGTTCACAAGTCGCGCCGGTCACCTCCACGGCTTCCACATAGAGTCGGCCGCATGACACGCCGGATTCTGGTGGTCGAGGACGACCTCACCATCGCCGAGTCCGTGGCCGCGAGGCTGCGGGCCGAGGGGTTCGAGGTCGAGCTGGCGCACGACGGCCCGTCGGCCGTCTCGCGTGCCCGTGACGTGCGGCCCGACCTCGTCGTGCTGGACGTGATGCTGCCGGGGTTCGACGGGCTGGAGGTGTGCCGGCGGATCCAGGCCGAGCGCCCCGTGCCGGTGCTCATGCTGACCGCCCGGGGCGACGAGACGGACCTGCTGGTCGGCCTCGCGGTCGGCGCGGACGACTACCTGACCAAGCCCTTCTCGATCCGCGAGCTGGCCGCGCGCGTGCACGCGTTGCTGCGACGGGTGGAGCGGGCGGCGTCGGCGGCGGCGCACCGGATCACCGTGGCCGACCTGGAGATCGACCTGGCCGAGCGGCGGGTCGTGCGCGCGGGGGCGGAGGCGCACCTGACGCCGACCGAGTTCGAGCTGCTGGTGCACCTCGCCGAACGGCCGCGGGCCGTGCAGTCGCGGGAGCGGCTGCTCAGCGAGGTGTGGGGCTGGGCCGACGGCACGGGCACGCGCACGGTCGACAGCCACATCAAGGCGTTGCGGCGGAAGCTGGGCACGGACCTGATCCGGACCGTGCACGGGATCGGGTACGCGTTGGAGGTGCCGCGGTGACCTTGCGGTCGGCGTTCGACACGACCCTGGAACTGCTGCCGCGCCCGTTGGACCCGGTGCGGTCGATCAAGTTGAAGCTCGGGATCCTGCTGGTGTCCGCGATGGCGGCCGGGTTCACCTACTTCTGGTACCGCATCCAGTGGCTGGCGCCGGGCACCACGTTCGGCACGATCGCGATCGTCCTGGTCACGTCGCAGATCCTCGCGCACGGGATGACGCGCCCGTTGCGGGAGATGACGGCGGCGGTGCGGGCGATGCGGGCCGGTGACTACAGCCAACGGGTGCGTGCGACGGCGCGTGACGAGGTCGGCGAGCTGGCCGGTGCGTTCAACCAGATGGCGGCCGACCTCGGTGCGGCGGACCAGCAGCGGCGTGAGCTGATCGCGAACGTCTCGCACGAGTTGAAGACCCCGATCACCGCTTTGCAGAACGTGCTGGAGAACGTCGTCGACGGCGTGGCGCAGCCGGACGCGGCAACGATGCGAACGGCTCTGGCGCAGACCGAACGACTCGGCCGCCTGGTGACCGAACTGCTGGACCTGTCCCGGATCGACGCCGGGGCGCACAAGTTGGACAAGGCCGAATTCGCCTTGGAACCGTTGCTGATGGAGGTCGTCGCCGAGGCTTCGGTAGCCGCTCGAGGGGTGCGGTTCACCGTCGACGTCTCACCACCATCAGCCACCGTCTACGCCGACGAGGCACGGCTGGCCCAAGTCGTCGCCAACCTGCTGGACAACGCCGTCCGCCACGGCCCGGCCGGCGGCGAGGTGAGGGTCTCGGCCACCGTGGGCGCCGACTTGGTGCTGGAAGTCGCCGACGACGGCCCGGGCATCGCCCCACAGGACCGCGAACGGGTCTTCGAACGCTTCACGAGAGGCGAACGAGCGGGCGGCGGCGGCACCGGCCTGGGGCTCAACATCGCGCGCTGGGTAGTGGACCTGCACGGCGGCACCATCGCCGTGGTCGACGGCTCCGGCTGCCGAATCCGCGCCACCCTCCCCGCCACCTGCCCACCAGCTCAAGCAACCACCTCCCCCACCTGACCCTCAGCCCTTCACCCCCACCCGTCCACTGACACGCCTTTCCCCAACAGAAGGGCTTCGTGTCATCCCGCCGACCTGGCTCCGCCCTACCGCGCGTGTCAAGGGGGGCGCTGTTCACCGATGCCCGCACCGTCCACTGATGTCGCCCCCCTTGATACGTGTGGTAGCCCGTAGGGAGGTCGGTGGGATGACACGAAACCCGACCAACAACGGACCCGGCGCCGAACCACCCACCGGCCCGTCATCCTGCTGATCTGCCCGTCCGGCGAGGACTCTTTAAATCTTTTAAGTCCCTTCACCCCCGCCACAAACCCCGAACCTCGAACCCCGAACCCGCGGGGCAATGACGCACGCCCTGGAGGCCCCACACCATGACCCCGAACCGCGTACTTCTCACCGGCGCCGCAGCCGGCCTGGGCGCGGCCGTCCTGCTGCCCCTCGACAAACCCGGCCTCGGCTGGTCCCTGACCGCGATCCTCGTCTTCGCCCTGCTGCGCAAGGTCAAACCGGGCTGGGCCGTCCTCTCCGTCGCACTCTTCGGCGTGGGCGCGTTCATCTCCGCCCCCTGGCTCTTCACGCTCTGCGCCATCGCCGGCTGCGCCGCCGGGTCGCTCGCGATCGCCGGGGGGTGGACCGCGCGCGGCCTCGTGTTCGGCTCGGCCGCGGTGCCGGTCGCCGCGATCAGGGCCCTGCCGTGGGTCGCGAGAGGCGTCAAAGAAGTCGGCACGCCTCGCCTGGCCCGCCCGGTCCTGGTGACCGCCGCCCTCCTGCTGGTGTTCGTCCCGCTCCTCGCCGGCGCCGACGCCCAGTTCGCGGCAATCCTCAACTCGGTCACCCCCGACGAGTCCTCCGGCCAACCGATCGTGCTGTTCCTGGCCGTCGGCCTCGGCACGGTCGGCGCGGCCTACCTCCTCGTCTCCCCACGGCAACCGGACGAGCGGGGCGACCTGCCCCGCACGGTCGCGCGACGTGACTGGGTGCTGCCCGTCGGCGCGTTGGTGCTGCTCTTCGCCGCGTTCGTGGCCGTCCAGATCAACACTCTCTTCGCCGGCGACGAGCACGTCCTCGTCACCCCCGACCTCACCTACGCCGACTACGCCCGCAGCGGCTTCTGGCAGCTGCTCGCCGTCACCGTGCTCACCCTCGGCGTGATCGCGGTCGTCGCACGCCTGGCCCGGCTCGACTCACCGACCGACCGCCGCTGGCTGCGCGGCCTGCTCGGCTCGCTCAGCGTGCTCACGCTGGTGATCGTCGCCTCCGCCCTCGCCCGCATGTGGCTCTACCAGCAGGCCTACGGCTTCACCGTGCTGCGGGTCCTCGTCTCCGCCTGCGAACTGTGGCTCGGCGTCGTCTACCTGCTGGTCCTGGCGGCCGGGGTGAAGCTCGAAGCCGCGTGGCTGGCCCGCGCCGTCCTGGGCACGGGGTTCGCCGCGCTGGTCGGGCTCGCCGCGCTCAACCCGGAGCGGTTCATCGCCGAGCGCAACGTCGACCGCTACCAGGCCACCCAGAAGATCGACATCCGGTACCTCGCCCGGCTCTCCCCCGACGTGGTGCCCGCCCTCGCCGAACTCCCGGCCGACCTGCGCGCCTGCGCCCTGCAGTTCTACTACGTGGACAACGACGACTGGCGCTCGTGGAACCTCGGCCGTCAGCAGGCCCGGGACGTGCTCCCGCAGCTCAAACAGGGCGACTGTGAGCCGTGATGTGGTCGGTCACCAGGCGCGCCACCTCGTCGGCGTGGGTGATCTGCACCCAGTGCCCGGCGTCGATCGCACGCCGCCGCACGTCCGACGCCCACCGCTCCACGTCCTCGCTCACGCCGGCGGTGACGTACTTGTCCCGCAACGGCTGCACCACCTGCACCGGCACCTCGGTCCGCCGCGCGCGGGGTGAGCGCAGCCGCGGCACGAAGTTGGCCCGGTACAACGCGATGCCCCGCTCGCCGTCGCGCACGATGGTCGGCGACACGTGCGGCGTCACGCCCTCCAGGCGGTGCGCGATCGCCTGCCAACGCGGGCCGATCACGTGCTTCCACAACAACGGCGCGACGAACGGCAGGTGGAACACCAGGATGTACCACGAGTGCAGCAGCTGCTTGAGGTGCCTGCCGGTGGGCCGGCGGCGCATCCAGTGGCCGACGTGGTCCAGGCAGGGCCCCGAGATCGACGTGTACGAGGCGATCGGCGCGCCGGGCGTGGTGACCGCCTCCCACGACTGGATCGAACCCCAGTCGTGCCCGACGACGTGCACCGGCGCGTCCGGGCTGACCGCCGCGATCACCGCGAACAGGTCGCGCGCCAGCTCCGGCAGCCGGTAGGCGGCCAGGCCGCGTGGCGCGGACGACGCGCCCGCCCCGCGCACGTCGTACGTGACCACGTGGAACTCCTCGGCCAGCAACGGCACGAGGTCGTCCCACACCCGGTGCGTGTCCGGGTAGCCGTGCACCAGGACGACGGTCGGCGCGGACCGGTCCCCCTCCTCGAACACAGCGAGCCGCACGTCTCCGGACTCCACGATCACCGTTGCCTCCGAGAGCGCTTTACTACGCCTGCGTAGCTTTGTGAAAGCTACGCCACCGTAGCAATATGGGGCGGTGAGCACAACGCGCCGCAAGTACGCACCCCGGCTGCCACCGGGGCAGCGGCGCGACCAGTTGCTGGACGGCGCGCTCGACCTCATCGCCTGCGGCGGTTTCGACGCGCTGACCATGGAGGCCGTGGCCCGGCGGTCGGGCGTGACCAAGCCGGTGGTCTACGAGCTGTACGCGAACCGGGCCGAGGTGATCGCCGCGCTGCTGGACCGCGAGGCCGAACGGGCCACCGCGCAGGTGCTCGGCGCGATGCCGACCGCGGACTTCGGCGACCGCTCGCCGGAGGACGTCTACACCGACACCGTGCGCGCGTTCATCAACGCGGTCGTGGCGTCACCGCAGCGGTGGCGGCTCGTGCTGCTGCCGCCCGAGGGCACGCCGGTCGAGTTCCGGCAGCAGGTCGCCGTCGTGCGGGCGCAGGTGTTGGCGCACGTCAACGCGCTGGCCGAGCTGGGGCTGAAGGCGTTGGGCAGCACCGGGCTGGACGCCGAACTGCTCGGCCACACCATGCTCGCGCTGGCCGAGATGGCCGGCCGGCTGGTGATCACCGACCAGGAGCGGTTCACGCCGGACCGGCTGGTCGCGTTCGTCGGCCAGGTCGCGCACCTGCTGCCGACGGGCGGAGCGGCGAGTGGCGAACGTCCCACATTTCGCTCGGACGGCTGAACCGGCGCACCAGTGGGTACGCACCTCGGAACGCCGCTGCACACCCCTCGAACCCGGAACGTCGCTGGAAACCCCTGGAAACCCGACGCTTGAAAACTGACGCTGGAAACCTCAACCACTGGGAGGTGCCCGTCCGTGCTGGTCGCCGTGCTCACGTTCGCCGGCTCGCTGCTGGTCGCACTGCTCGCCGTCACCCTCGTCCACCGCGTGGTCCGCCGCATCGGACGCCGCTCCGCCCTGTTCGCCGGGCTGGCGCGGCACGCCCACCGGCCCGCGCTGGCGGTGGCGGTGCTGGTGGCGGTGCAGTTCTCCCTCGGCGTGGTGGCGCGCGGCGACTGGCGGCCGGTCGCCCTGCACGCGACCGGGATAGCGCTGATCCTGGCCGGCGCGTGGCTGCTGGCCGCCCTGCTGGTGGTGATCGAGGACGCGACGCTGGCGCGCATCCGGGTCGACGTGTCGGACAACCGGCACGCCCGCCGCGTGCACACGCAGATCACGCTGGTCCGCCGCGTCACCGTGGTCGTGGTGGGCGTGCTGGCGGCGGCGACCGTGCTGATGACGTTCCCCGCCGCCCGTGCGGCCGGGACGAGCCTGCTGGCCTCCGCCGGTGTGATCGGCGCCATCGCCGCGCTCGCGGCGCAGTCGTTGCTGGGCAACGTGTTCGCGGGCGTGCAGATCGCGTTCAGCGACGCGTTGCGGCTGGACGACGTCGTGGTCGTGGAGGACCAGTGGGGCCGCGTCGAGGACATCACCCTCACCTACGTGGTCGTGCACCTGTGGGACGACCGGCGGCTGATCCTGCCCACCGCCTACTTCCTCAAGACGCCGTTCGAGAACTGGACGCGGACCCAGTCGGCGCTGCTCGGCACGGTGGAGCTGGACCTCGACTGGACCGTGCCGGTGGAGGAACTGCGGCAGGAGCTGCGGCAGGCGCTGGAGACGAGCGACCTCTGGGACGGCCGGGTGTGCGTGCTCCAGGTGACCGACGCGGTCGGGTCGTTCGTGCGAGTCCGCGCGCTGGTGAGCGCTTCGGACGCCGGGCGGCTGTGGGACCTGCGGTGCGTCGCGCGCGAGCACCTGGTCGGCTGGCTGCGTGCCCGGCACCCCGGCGCGCTGCCCCAGGTCAGGGTGCGCGACCTGCCGCGCGCCACGACCACCGCGCCCGCACCGGCGGCCAACGGCTCATCGGACAACCGGGTCTTCGGCGAGAGCGCGGACGGCCAGGAGCGCGTGCAGGCGTTCAGCGGCCCGGAGCAGTCGACACCCGCCCAGCCGCGCTGACCCCGTGCAACCGCACTGACCTCCCGCTCCGTCCTGGTGGCAGGATCCGCCGCAGGAGGACGCATGCGAAGACTCGTCGAGATGACCGGGCTGGTACTGGCCGGACTGGTGCTGGCGGGCTGCGCGCGGCAACCCGCGGACACCGGTTCGTTCGGCACGGAACCGATCACCACCCCCGTCGGCGTATCGTCGCTGCCCGTGCCGCCGCCCAAGCTCAGCCCCCGGGCCAAGACCGCGTTGGAGCAGGCCAGGCGCGACGGCGCGCGGACCGTCGGGCTGACCGTCTCCACCGAGCCCGGCAAGGCCGACGAGGTGGCCGCCGCCGTGGACCGGCTCGGCGGGACCGTGGAGACCACCGACGCCACCATCGGCTACGTCCGCCTCACCGTCCCGGTCGAACTGGCCGAGGAGGTCACCTCCGTCGAGGGCGTCAGCCGGGTCGACGTGGACGAGCCGCTCTCCAACATCGACCCCACACCCTGACCGAACGCGGGTAGAGGTCACCGCACCCGCCAAAAGCTCAGGGCCACCCCCGCGCCGAGCGGGAATGGCCCTGAGGTCTTCAGGCGGGTGGCGTCAGGCCACGTTCCGCAGGATCACCGCGCCGCGGCCGACGATCGCGCCTTCCGAGGTCTGCACGGTCAGCTCACCGCGCAGCACCCGGCCGGCGCCGGCCTGGCCACCGGCCGTCACCGTGGCGGGGACCGTCCAGGTCTCGCCGGCGGTGCGGTCGGAGTCGGTGTCGGTCGCCACGACGGAGCCGAGGCCCGCGGCGGCGAACAGGTCGATGTAGTCGTACTCCGTGGTGCCCGCGGGCACCTCGTAGCCGTCGACCACCACCCGCCACGCGCCGGCGGCGGGGTTGTTGATCGTCACCGACTCCTCGGAGTCGCCGTCCGCCGCCTGACCGGCCAGCACGCAGGTGCCGGTGGTGCAGTTGTAGACGAACAGGTCGAGGTCGGCCGACACGTCACTCGTCTTGCCGATCGTCGCGCGCAGCGACGTCGAGCCCGGAGCCACGGTCAGGTCGTACTGCTGGACCGCCGCGTTCGCGATGGTCGGCCGGTCGATCCGGGCGCTGGACAGCGAACCGCCCACGAGCTTGCCGGTGAACGCGGCCAGCGAGTTCGTCACCGTGTACTCGCGGTTGACCGGCGTGCCGATGACGGCCGACTCGATGGTGTCCGGGTTCGGGCTGACCGTCGTGCCCAGCACCGACGCGGTCACCGAGTACGGCGCGGCGTCGGCGTCGGAGGTGCGCCGGGCCTCGACCACGATCTCCCACACGCCCGGCAGCGGGTTGCTGACGGTGCGGCTGGTCGGCGAGCCACCGGCACAGCCGGCGCCCGCGTCGGGGTTGTAGCAGTTGGTCGAGGACGTGGTGTCGAACGGCACGCCGTACGGGTCGTAGCGCAGGAACCGGACCTGGCCCTTGCCCGCCTCGGCGCCGCCCGCCGCCATGTCGACCTTCAGCGCGCTGGTGCCCGCGGGCACCTTCACGAAGAAGCTCTTCGACTGGTTGCGCGCGATCGTGCCGGTCTTGGTCACCGCGTACTTGCCCGCCGCGGTGAACTCGTCCGCCGCGAACACGGTGTTCAGGGTGAACACGTCGATGCCGCGGGTGCCCGGGTTGTCGAGCCGCAGCACGGCCGAGTGCGCGCCGGCCTTGGTCGGCTTGACCTTGACGTCGAACGTCACCGGCTTGTTCAGCGGCAGGCTGACCAGGGACTTCGACGAGAACGTGCCGTCGTTGCCCTGCCAGTTCACCAGGAACTGCTGGTTGCGGTCCGGGCCCGTGGTGCGGGTCAGGGTGTAGGTGCGGGTGTACTCCTTGCCCACGACGACGCCCTCGCGGTCGTGGATGCCGACACCGGTGTTCGGGGTGGCCAGCAGGCCGGACAGCGCGGTGTTCACGGTCACCGAGGTGCCGACCGCCTGCGTCTCCGGGTGCGCGTTGAGCTGCGTCCACGCGCGCTTGGTGTCGAACAGGCCCGCGCCCTGCTCGTACGCCTGGAGGGTGGAGACCCACTTGGCGCCGGACTGGATCGCGTTGCGCAGCGCCGCGACCGGCGGGCGCTCGCCGTTGTGCTCGGCCTTGTACGCGCTGATCAGCAGCGCGGCGGCGCCGGTCGCCTGGGGCGCGGCCATCGACGTGCCGTTGAACATGGCGTAGCCGGCGGGCAGCTCGTAGGTGCCCGCCACCGGGCCGGGCACCTGCCACTGCGGCACGGTGGAGATCGCCGAGCCGGGCGCGACGATGTTCGGCTTGAAGCCGCCGTCCTCACGCGGACCGCGCGACGAGAAGCCGTGCAGGCCTTCCTTCTGCGTGGTCTTCGAGCCGTAGTTGGACAGCCAGGTGTCGGCGGTGATGTAGGAGCCGACGCTCATCGCGTCCGTGGACACCGACGGGTCGCCGACCGTGTTCGCGCCCGCGCCGCTGTTGCCCGCGGAGATGAACACCTGCACGTTGTACTCGGCGATGGTGCGGTTGTAGAGCTCCGCACGCGCGTTGTTGCCGTCGTTGAGCGCCGGCAGGCCGCCGATGGAGATGTTGACGACGTCCGCGCCGTTGCGCGCCGCGTACAGCAGGCCGTCGATCAGGCCGCTGTTGGTGCACGACGGGGTGGACAGGCAGACCTTGACGGCCATCAGCTTCGCGCCGGGCGCGGCGCCGGCCATCTTGCCGCCGAACATCTTGTTCGCCGCGGTGATGCCCGCGACGTGCGAGCCGTGGGCGGCGGCGGAGATGCCGAGGTTGACCCACGCCGTGCCGGCCGCGTCGTAGTTCGACTTGTCGGTCTGCACCACGAACGCCACGGTGTCCAGCACCGGCGTGGCCGGGTTGTCCGCGCCGAAGTGGCCGACGTCCTTCTTGTACTTGTAGTCGATCATCGCGGTCTGGTCGGTGAAGTCACCGTCGCCGTCGGTGTCGACCCGGACTTCCTTGGTCGTGATGTCCTGCAGCACGCCGAAGGAGTCCACGCGGTCGCCGTCGCGGTTGATGTCGCCGCCGGTCTCGCTGTTGGCCGCGGCCAGGTCGCCCGCGGTCTCGCGGAACAGGCCGAAGCTGAACGGGCCACCGGCCGCGGGCGCGGTGTAGCTCGCGCCGCTCACGGTGAACTTGCCGTTGTAGCGGCCGGAGACCTGCAGCCAGGTGCCGTCACCGGAGTTGGTGGCGTTGGCGTTGTACCAGTCGACGATCTTGCGCTCACCGGTCGAGGTGGTCGCCAGCGCCGGGTGGTCCAGGTCGATGCCGGAGTCCATGATGGCGATCGTCGTGCCGCGGCCGTCCCACTTGGGGTGCTCGTCGGTGAACTGCGCCGCCTTGGTGTCCTGCGTCGGCATGTACGGGTTCTTCTTGGGCGTCGACTTGCCCGGCGCCGTCTGCGGCAGCGGGGTCGTCGCGCCGTCCGGGCGCGGGTTGTCCAGGACGACGAGGCCGTCGACGTCCACCGAGTTCACGGACGCGAGCTTGGCGGCCTTCTCGGCGGAGTCGCGCGGCACCGAGACCTTGAGGTAGTCGACGTCGCGCTCGGTGGACTCGACCACGCCGCCGAGGGCCTTGAGGTCGTTGGCGGCGGAGTCCAGCTTGCCCTCTTCGGCGGCGACGAGGAGGGTGACGTTCGCTTGGCCGGCCTGCTCGGCCTGGGCGATGCGCTCCCGGTCCTGCTTGTCGAGCTGCTTGTCCGCGGGCGCAGGCGCGGAGGGCGCTTCCTGCGCGACGGCCGAGCCGGCGGCGAAGCCGAACCCAGTGGTGCCCAGCACGGCGGCCAGCAAGGCCGCACTGGTGCGGTGTCTCCACCGGCTTCCTGAGTTGATCACGGCGCAAAACCCTTCGTGGGGAAAGATTGGCGCAAGCACATCTCCCCGGCACCCGGGTAACAATCGGACGAACAGACCAATAGAAAAGTCCACATTGGACTGAACGGTCTATTGCGCGAACACGCGAGAAGTGCCGCAGAACACCGGAACGGCCGCGACAGCTCCAGTCAAGAGCCGACCGGCCCGAATGTCAAACACTGTCAACGGTGAACCACCCGCCAAGCGTGGAAATCCGTAACAAATCGCACATCAACGCGATGGCGAGCACACTGGTCGGCATCGTGGACACCGCGCCGATCGACCGGATAGCCGACGAGCTCTACGCCCTGCCGCCGGCGGAGTTCGTCGCGGCCAGGGACGCCCACGCCCGGCTGGCCGCCGACCGCGGCGACAAGGCGTTGGCCAAGCAGGTCTCGGCCCTGCGCAAGCCCACCTCGTCGGCCTGGGCGCTGAACCTGCTGGCCCGCCGGGACGCGTCCGACCTGGCCGAGGCGCTCGCTCTGGGTGACGAGCTGCGTACCGCGCAGGAGGAGTTGCGCGGGGGCGCGCTGCGGCAGCTGAGCGCGCGTCGGCGGGCCGTGCTGAGCGCGCTCGTGCGGCGGGTGGAGACGTTGGCGGGCGACGCCGGCCAGCCGCTCGGGCCGGACGCCGTGCAGCAGGTGCGGACGACGTTGACCGCGGCGCTGGCCGACGCCGTGCTCGGCGCGCGGATCCGGGCGGGTCGGCTGGTCAAGCCGGTCGAGCAGTCCGGCTTCGGCCCGTTGAGCGAGACCGCGACCCCGGTGCGCGACGACCTGGCGCCGCGCCGCGAGCAACGGCGGGAACGTCAGCTCGAACGGGCGCGTGAGGACATCGGCACGGCTCAGGCGGACGTGCGGAAGGCGGACGCGGCCGTCACGGAGGCCGAGCAGGCCCTGACCGAGCGCGAGGAGCACACCGCCGCGCTGCGCGCCGAACTGCGCCGGGCGCAGCAGGCGGAGCAGGAGGCGTCGACCAGGCTGGCCAAGGCGAAGCGCCGCGCCGAGACCGCGCGGGACAAGCTCGCGGGCGCGGAAGCCCGGATGACCGAACTCCGGGGTGACGCCTGACACTCGGCGCACGCACAGCACCGCACAGCCCCCCGACACCCCGCACCTGCCCCCGGCACATCCCTCGACCCAACTCTCCGCGAGCCCTCCACCCAGCTCCCCACAGGCCTCCACCCAGCTCGCCGACAGCCCCCGGACAGCCCGTCGACAGCCCCCGCACAGGCCCTTCACACGTCCCCCGCGCAGCCTCGCGCCCGGCCTCGCCGATACTCCCCGTGACCCCCGACACCCCCGGGCCATCCGGGGAACACCCGCAGGTCACCGCCCGTTCTACTGCTGGTCGGCACGTGGACGCCGCACCGGACGTCAGGCCCGCGAGGCACCTCCCCCCAGGCCCGCGCGGCACCTCTCCCCGAGACGTTGCAGGTGCGCCCACGCACGCCCGACCGCCGTCGGCCGAACGGTTCCCCCCACCGGACGGCCGACGGCCTTTACTTCCGACGAACCCGCAGCTCAGACCATGTACTGGTCATGACGGGCGTACAGCTCGGTCCACTCCTGCGGGCTCAACTGCCGCCCCGACTCCCCGATCTCGGCCAGTTCCCGGAAGTACTCCTCGCGCGGCGGCGCGGGCGCGAAAAGGATCAACATGGACGCGGGCTCGTCGGCGTCGTTGCGGAAAGCGTGCACGCCACCCTCCGGCACGTAGAGGAAATCGCCCGCGACCGCGTTCACCCACGTCTCGCCGTTGAACAACCGGACCGTTCCCGAGATCACGTAGAACGACTCCGAGAACGTCTTGTGGAAGTGCGCCGCCGGACCGCCGGCGTGCGGCGCCATCCGCCACTCGAACAATCCGAACTGCTTGCGCGTGACGTCGCCGGTGCCGACCAGCCTGGCCTGGGTCAGCGGCCGGTCGATGGTCGGCACCTCCGCCACCGGCCGCCACACCGCGCTGACCTCGCCGACGTCCCCTGTGTACGACACCCAACCCCTCCAAAAGTGAATTATGTTCAACTCTCGTCCGCCGCCGCGGTTCGATCTAGACTCGCCCGATGCCCCATGACGCTGATGTCATCGTCGTCGGCGCCGGCCTGGCGGGCCTGGTCGCCACCGCCGAACTGGCCGACGCCGGTCGCAAGGTCATCCTGCTCGACCAGGAGCCGGAGGCCTCGTTCGGAGGTCAGGCGTTCTGGTCGTTCGGCGGGTTGTTCCTGGTGGACAGCCCGGAGCAGCGGCGGTTGAAGGTCAAGGACTCGGCGGAGCTCGCGCTGCAGGACTGGCTCGGCTCGGCCGCGTTCGACCGCGACGCCGACCACTGGCCGCGTCGGTGGGCCGAGGCGTACGTGAACTTCGCGGCGGGCGAGAAGCGGGCCTGGCTGCACGAGATGGGCGTGCGCTGGTTCCCGCTCGTGCAGTGGGCGGAGCGCGGCGGGTACCTGGCCGACGGGCACGGCAACTCCGTGCCGCGCTTCCACGTGACGTGGGGCACCGGGCCCGGCATCGTGGCGCCGTTCGAGCGGCGGGTGCGCGAGGGCGTGGCGCGCGGCCTGGTGCAGCTGAAGTTCCGGCACCGCGTGACCGGGCTGACCACGACCGGCGGCGCGGTGGACGGCGTGCGCGGCGAGGTGCTGGAGGTCAGCACGGCCGGTCGGGGCGAGCCGAGCTCGCGGACCGTGTCCGGCGAGTTCGACCTGCGCGCGCAGGCCGTGGTCGTGACTTCGGGCGGCATCGGCGCGAACCACGAGATGGTGCGCCGCAACTGGCCGGCCCGCCTGGGCACGCCGCCGGAGCACATGCTGTCGGGCGTGCCGGACCACGTGGACGGCGAGATGCTCAAGGTCGTGCAGGACTCCGGCGGCGAGATCATCAACGAGGACCGGATGTGGCACTACCCCGAGGGGATCGCCAACTACGCGCCGGTCTGGAGCAGGCACGGCATCCGCATCCTGCCCGGGCCGTCGTCGCTGTGGCTGGACGCGACCGGCTCGCGGCTGCCGATCCCGCTGTTCCCGGGGTTCGACGCGCTCGGCGCGTTGGAGCACATCGTCAAGACCGGGCACGGCTACTCGTGGTTCGTGCTCAACTCCAAGATCATCGGCAAGGAGTTCGCGCTGTCCGGGTCGGAGCAGAACCCCGACCTGACCGGCAAGGACGTGCGCGCGGTGCTGAGGCGGGCGATGCCGGGCGCGGTCGCGCCGGTGGAGGAGTTCGCGAAGCGGTCGGACGAGTTCATCTTCGGCCGCACGCCCGAGGAGCTGGCGGCCGGCATGAACAAGCTGACCGGCACGTCGTTGATCGACGCGGCCGCGTTGCGGCGGACCATCGTGCAGCGCGACCGGCAGGTGATCTCGGGGCTGGGCAAGGACATGCAGGTCAACGCCATGCGCGAGGCGCGCAAATTCATCACTGACAAGCTGATCCGGGTGGTCGAGCCGCACCCGCTGCTGGACCCGAAGGCCGGGCCGCTGATCGCCGTGCGGCTGTCCGTCCTCACCCGCAAGACGTTGGGCGGCCTGCACACCGACCTGTCGGCCCGCGTCCTGAAGGCCGACGGCACCCCGCTCGACGGCGTCTACGCGGCCGGTGAGGCGTCCGGTTTCGGCGGGGGCGGCGTCCACGGCTACCGCGCGCTGGAGGGCACGTTCCTGGGCGGCTGCCTGTTCTCCGGCCGGGTGGCGGGCCGCGCCGCCGCGGAAGCGACCGGCTGAGGGCGCGCCACCCGTTCGAGTAGGCAGAACTGCGGACCGCCGCGCCGGACCGGCCGCTACGTTCGGTCGATGACGTGGGCACGGCGGGTGGCGGTCGCGGTGGTGGCGGTGGTGGTGCTCGTGGCCGCCGCGTGGTTCGGCTACCGCCTCACCGCCGACCCGCCCGCGACCGGGGCGGTGCCGTCCGCGCCACCGACGTCGCCCTCGACGTCGACCGAGCCGGACCGCCGGATCGACCCCGCACCGGACGAGCCCGCCGACTTCTACGCCGGGCGCGTCCCCGGGTCGTGGGCGCAGGTGATCAGGACCCGGCCGGACGGGCTGCCCGAGGTCGGCGGACCTCCGATGGACTCACGCGCGGGCGCCGGTGACTGCGCGCCGCCCTACCGCGCCGCACGTGCGGCCGGCGGCGTCGACGCGCACCGGACCGACCTCCGGATCACCGTGATACCCAGGTCGTTCAAGACCGTCACCGTCACCGCGCTGCGGATCCGCCGCCTGGACGTCCGCTGGGTCGGCGACCAGCCGCGATACCTGTACCTGTGCAAGCAACCCCTGGACAGCGGCGGGTGGCGGACCGACTTCGAGGTCCACGCGCACGAGGCCGAGGTGCACGAGCCGCTCCGGGACGGCGACGCCCTGCCGCAGACCGTGACCGCGGACCGCAGCGACGTGTGGTGGGTGGTGGGCACGGTCGTCGCGATGGACAACGTCCACCAGTGGCAGGTCGAGGTCGACTACACCGCGGACGGCGTGCCGCGCACCAAGGTCCTCGACCGGGACGGCGACGGACAGGCGTTCGTGACCGAGGCGGCTCAGCGCACCTACGACCTCGACGAGACCTTCGCCTGGTGCACCGAGCCCGGTTCGCCGGGGTTCCGCACCGGGTGCTGACCGGCGGGTCGGGCTAGCGGCCCGACCACCCCGTGCCGATCGACGAGTACGAGTGCGCGACACCCGTCGTGGCGGCGGTGGCGAAGTCGCCATCCGGACCGGTCACGGTCTCGGTGCGCGGCTTGCCGCGGCTGGTGTACTCGACGTCGATCTGCCAGCGGCACAGGCACTTCGTGGTGATCGGGGTGATGTCGATGGTCTTGGTGGCGTCGTGCGGCAGCTCCTGCACGGTGTCCGACGCGTAAGGGGCGCCCGCACCGCCGTCGCGGGTCTGGTGGCGCACGATCGGGCTGTCCTCGTCGAGGTCCACCACGACGCGGTCGGGCGAGCCGGACGAGTCGCAGCCGAACGCCGTGCCGGTCGGCGGCGCCAGTCGCTCGGTGACCCGCACGACGATGCGGTTCACCACGGCCGTGCCGCCCTGGTTGTGCAGGTTGAGCCGGACCACCGTGCCGCTCGCGTAGGCGCCGCCCCGCTCGACCGCCCACCGGACGACCGACCGGCAGCTCTTGTCGTTCGGGAAGTCCTGCGGCCCCAGGTCCTCCCCGAGCACGGCGGCGGGCAGGTCGACGTCCGGCTGGTAGGCGGCGGTGGCCGTGAGGTCGGGCTCGCGCGACCAGTACCCGTAGAAGGCCGCGCCACCGACCACCAGCCCGACCGCCGCCACCGCGACCAGCGCGTGCCACCAGCGGAGGCCGCGCTTGGCGACGTGGACGCCGCCGTGCACCACACCGGCCTGCACCACCGTGTCGACGGTGGACCGGTCCACCGCGTTCCGGGAGGTGGGTTCGTCGTTCACCATCGCCGCCCCTCGACGTAGTGGACCAATGTAGGGGCGCGGTCATCCGACCGGGTACGTAGAAGGGCGGATTCGCCCGTTGGTGTTTCAGAGGGTCGGGCAGGTGGTCAGGTCCAGCTTGCGGGCCAGGTCGTCGGCGTCGGCCAGGCGCAGGTCGCGGTACAGGTGCAGGGCGGCCAGCCAGTGCGGTCGGGCGGCGGCCGGGCCCTCGGACTGCTCCAGGACGTCCCCGATCGCCCGGTGGCACAACGCCTCCTGGTAGCGGTCGCCCAGGCGGGCCGCCAGCGCCAGCCCCGCGCGGTAGGACTCCAGGGCCTCGTCGGCACGGCCCAGCTGCTGGGACGCGGCGCCCACGGTGTGCAGCGTCGCCGTGTGCGCCTTGGACGGCGCCGCCGGGAACAGGCCCAGCGCCTCCGTCGCGTGCCGCAGCGCCTCCTCCGGCTGGTGCTTGCGCAGCAGCACGTTGGCCAGGTTGTTCTGGATGCTCGCCTGCGACCGGTTGTCGCCGACCTCCCGCGCCACCTCCAGCGCGTCCAGGATCGTCTCCTGCGCCCGGTCCAGCTGGTCGTCGGCCATCAGGCAGTACCCGAGGTTCGCCAACGCCGCCAGCTCCAGGTGGCGGTCGCCGTCCGCCAGCGCCGCCGCGCGCGTGCACGCCTCGATCGCCTCGTCGATCCGCTCCAGGTCGGCCAACGTCGAGCCCAACCGCAGCAGGAACGTCGCCTCGGCGTGCCGATCGCCCAGCGACCGCGTCGCCGCCAACCCGATCCGGCACAACGCCAAGCGGTCCAGCCGGTTGCCGCGCCGGAAGTGGAACGCGTCCAGGCACAGCGCGAGCTGCCACGTGCGCTCCCGCTGCCCACCGTTCACCGCGATGTCCAGCGCGAGCCCGAGGTTCGCCTCCTCCAGCGTGAACCAGTCCAGCGCCGCCGCGTGCGAGGACAGCTCCGGGAACGACGCCGGCCGGTGCTCCGCCGGTCCGAACGGCCGCACGTGGTCCGACAGGTGGGCCCGCGCCCGGTCCGCGACGTGCAGGTAGTAGTCCAGCAGCCGGTTCGTCGCCACCTGGTTGTCCACTTCGGACTCCGTGGCCGCCAGGTGGTGGGTGAACAGCCGCACCAGGTCGTGCCGCGAGTACCGGTCGGGCGTCGACTCGTGCAGCAGGTTCGCGTAGGCCAGCGTTCGCAGGTGCGTCCGCGCGCTGACCACGTTGATGTCCAGCAGCGCCGCCGCCGTGTAGCTGTCCAGGTCCGTCCCGGGGTGCAGGCCCAGTCGCCGGAACAGCCGCGCCGCGCCCTCCGGCAGCTCCCGGTAGCTCACCGCCAGCGCCGCGTGCACCCCGCGCCCCGCCTCCGGCAGCGACAACGCCGACAACCGCCCCTGCTCGTCGCGCAGCTCGTCCACCAGCGACTGGATCGTCCACCGCGGCCGGGACGCCAACCGGGCGCCCGCGATCCGCAGCGCCAGCGGCAGCCGGTCGCACAGCTCCACCAGCTCCGCCACCGCGTCCGGCTCCTGCTCGATCCGCTGCCGGCCCAGCACCGCGGTCAGCAGGTCCTCGGCGCTCGACTCCGGCAGCGTCGGCACGGGCAGCGACGACGCGCCCTCCGTCACCACCAGGTCGTCCAGCCGGTGCCTGCTCGTGACCAGCACCAGGCACCGCGACGAGCCGGGCAGCAGCGGACGGACCTGCTCGGCCGACCGCGCGTTGTCCAGGAACACCAGCACCCGCCGCCCGGCCAGCAGCGACCGGTACTGCGCGGCCTGGTCCTCCAGGTCCACCGCGATCTGCGAGTCGGTCAGCCCCAACGCCCGCAGGAACCCGACCAGCGCCGTGCGCGGGTCGAGCGGCTCGGTCTCGTCGAACCCGCGCAGGTTCACGAACAGCTGCCCGTCCGGGAAGTCGCCCGCCACCCGGTGCGCCCAGCGCAGCGCCAGCGCCGTCTTGCCGACGCCGGCCGGACCGACCAGCAGCCCGATCGCCGAGTCCTGCCCGCTCAGCGCCGCGCCGAGGTCCGACAGCTCCTCCTCACGCCCGACGAACCCCCGGTGCTCGCGCGGCAGCTGGGCGGGCGCGCGGTCCACCGGCGTCGACGGCGCGGTGTCGCCCGCCAGCACGGTCTGGTAGGCCTCGCGCAGCTCCGGCCCCGGGTCGACGCCGAGCTCGTCGGCCAGCCGCTCCCGCGTCCGGTGGAACAGCGCCAGCGCCTCGGCCTGCCGACCGGTCCAGTGCAGCGCCAGCACCAACCGCGACACCAGCGCCTCGCGCAACGGGTTGGCGTCCACCGCGTCGCGCAGCCCGGACACCGCCTCGGCCGCCCGGTCCAGCCGCGACAGCCGGGTCGCCAGCTCCTGCACGGCCACCAGCCGCAGCTCCTCCAGCCGCGCCGACACCGCCTCCCGCAGCTGGTCGCCGGGCACGTCGGCCAGCACCGGGCCGCGCCACAGCGCCAACGCCTCCCGCAGCAGCCGCACGGCGTCGGCGTCCGTCGCCTCGCGCGCGCTCACCAGCAGGTCCTCGAACCGGAACACGTCGACGGCCGCGCGCTCGGCGGTCAGGACGTAGCCGGGCGCGCGGGTGACGAGCGCTACACCGCCGGCGAGGACCTTGCGGAGTTGGGCGATATGTCCTTGGAGGGCGGCTTTGGCCTGAGGCGGTGGTGAGCCGTCCCACACCAGCTCCAGCAGCCGGTCGCCGGACACCACGCGGTTGAGCTCCAGCGCGAGCGCCGCCAGGACCGTCCGCCGCTTGGCCGCGCCCAGCCGAACGGCTTCCCCACCTGCGGAAACCAGCTCGACGGGGCCAAGCAGGTTCACCCGCATCCGCAAGCCCTTTCGGCGTTGTCACCGTGTAGTCGAAGAGTTTCCCACAGTCGTCACCGCACTCCGGCGGGCCGCGTTGGGCGCGCGTTGGCCGGGCGTTGGAGCACCGGTGAACGGTCGGTTTCGTCCAGCAGGCTGCCTTCGCGAGGGATACCGATGTACATCGCCGAAAACGGGGGTGAAGTGGCCCCGCCCCAGGAGGTCCCGACCGTCAACGGTCAGGTCGTGGCCCTCCAGGAGACCGTGAACTCCGGCCGGGTGTCGCTCGATCCCGCCACCGGCGAGGAACTGCGCAAGATGCTCCTGGAGCAGATGGACCAGGTCGACTCGTGGCTGGAGCGCGCCGGCCGGCTGGCCCGTCCCGCGCCCATCGGCCGCAACCCCGTCGGCGACCGGCTGGCGCAGAAGTTCGAAGCCCGCGCGGACGGCGACCCTCGGTCGTTCGTGGCCGTGATGACGGCCTACCGCGAGGTGCTCCAGCAGACGCACGACTCGGTGCAGAACGCGATCCGCAACTTCACCGCCGTCGACGACGAGAGCAGCGTCGAGCTGCGCAAGCTGAGCGGGAACTAGGGGGCTGGCGACGATGGCGACGGAGCGCGTGGAACTGCGGGCCGACGAGGCGAGGCGGTTGGCCCGGGAAGAGCGGGAGATCGACCTGGTCCTGACCGACACCCAGAACTGGGCGTCCCGGTCGCACCGCGAGCTGTACGAGGCGGTGCACAACAACAACGACCCCGGTCAGACGGGCGAGATCGGCGCGGAGTGGGGCCAGTTCGGCACCGAGCTCACCGAGGCCGCGCGGCTGATCAACGAGCGGGTCGCGGTCAGCGAGTCCGGCTGGACGGGCGACGCGGCCGACGCGGCGCGACTGGCGATCAAGGGCCTGGCCGACTGGGTCACGCACACCGCCGAGACCGCGGTCGAGGTCGGCAAGCGGGTGCAGGACGAGAGCCAGATCATGGAGAACGCGCGGGCCAGCATGCCCGAGCCGGTCGAGTTCAACTGGGACCAGGCCACCGGCGTGTTCACCGCGGGCGGCATCCAGGGCCTGGCCAGCTCCGCCGCGGACGTGCAGGCGGCCAACGAGCACGCGCGGGCGCTGCACGAGCACGCCGTGACGGTCATGAGCACGATGGAGCGCGAGTCGCAGGCGGTCGACCAGACCACGCCGCAGTTCAGCGCGCCGTTCAACCCGGTCACCGGCCGCACCGAGGAGCCGCAGGTCGCGCTGATGCGGGCCACGTCGACCGCCACGTTGGCGGGCGCGGCGGCGGACAGCGTCGGCGGCGCGGGCGGCGCCACGGCCCCCTCGGCGTACACGGCGACGCAGCCGGCGCAGCAGATGCAGGCGTTGCGGCCGATGGAGCCGGCGCAGGCCTACCAGCCGTCGCAGTCGACGCCCGCCACGCAGCCGGGCGGGTACTCGCCCGCCGCGGCGTCCTACCAGACGGCCCCCGGGTCGTACGGCAGCGGCACGTACGCCAGCGGCGCGTCGGCGCCGACGGCTCCGTCGATGCCGTCGAGCCCGCAGCCGATGTACCGGCCCGAGGGCACGACGGCCGCCGCGGCGGCGGCCCAGGTGCCGGTGGCGAACCCGTACACCCCGCCGTCCGGTGGTGGCAACTACACCTACACGCCGCCGGCCAACAGCGGCTACACCCCGCCCGGCGGCAGCGGGTACGTGCCGCCGTACCAGCCGGCCAACCCGAACACCGCGCCCCGCCAGGGTGGCGGCACCCTGCCGCCCGGCGTGAAGCCGCCGACCTACGTCCCGGCCGGCAGCCCCGGCACGCCCCCGCTGCCCGGCATGCCCGGCGGCGGTGGCGGTGGCGGCGGTGGCGGCGTGCCCGGCGCGCGGATGCCCGGCGGTGGCATGCCCCCCGGCGGCTTCGGCGGCGGTGGTGGCGCCGGTGGCTTCGGCCCGACCGGTTCCGGCGGCGCGGGTGGCGGCGGCTCGCTGGCCGCGGGCGGCTCGACCGGCGCGATCGGCAACGCGGGCCCGCGCGGCCCGATGCCCGTCGGCGGCTTCGGTCCCGGCGGCGCGGCGGCGGGGACCCCGATGGCCGGTGGCGCGCCGATGGGCGGCGCCGGCGCGGGCGGTCAGGGCGGCGAGGACAAGGAGCACCGCGCCGCGGCGTACATCCGCGGCGAGGACATCTTCGAGGTGCCGGGTGAGAACCTGCCCCCGTCGGTGATCGGTGGCGCCAAGCCCAAGAAGAAGGGCGACCAGCCGTGATCGACCCCGAGTTCGTGCTCACGCCGCGAGAGCTGGACGTGCTGTGGCACCACCTCGACCTCGGCCGGCTGCCCTACCCGCTGGACGTGCCGAGCCTCGGCGACTCCGAGGAGGAGCGCAAGCGGTTGCGGGAGGAGGTGCTCGCCGCGTACGGCGAGCCCGACCCGCGCCTGGTGGCGCTGCTCCGGCTGCTCGGCGACCACGAGGTGGCCGTCGACGCGATCGCCCACGTGGACCGGTCGGTGCGGGCGGTGGCCGTGTCCGACGGGCAGCGGGCGGCGTTGGCGGTGATCGACAGCGGCTCCATCGGGGTCTTGGAGATCCGGCCGACGGCGTTGGCCAGGTCGATCGTCGAGGTGCTGCCGGACGGGTCCGCGGGGCCGGGCAGCGCGTTGTCGCTGCGGCTGGAGACCTTGAACGCGGCCGTCGCGCTGCAGGACGAGCAGGCGGACGACGACGGCGACGACCCGTGGGGCAGCGGCGAGCTGGACGAGCGGGAGGCTCTGCAGAAGGCCGGGCTCTCGCGCGAGGACGCGACCGCGGTCAGCGAGCTGGCCGCGAGCCGGGTCGCGGGCGGCCAGTTCGGGGTCAGCGTGGGCGGCGGCTACCGCCGTGAGCGGGCCGGCGCCCTGATCACGTGGTTCGACACCCCCCAGGGCCGCTACCTGATGGTCCACGAGGACGGCTGGCTCAGCCTCGCCCCGACCGACAACGACCGCATCGCCACCCGGATCGCCTCGGTCCTCTCCACCGTCTCCTGACCGCACGCGGGGCCTGGACTGCGGACTCACCCCCGTGAGCCCACCTCCAGGCCCCGCGTGTCGAACCTCCAGGCCCCGCGTGCCCCACGCTCAGGTCCTCGCGTGTCCGACGCTCAGGACCCCGAGTCCAACGCTCAGGACGCGGTCGACCCGGCCCGGAACCGCTCCACCACCCGCGAGTAGCTGTCGTCACCGTGCCCGTCCTCGACCACGGCACGCAGCAACTGCTGCGTGTACGACGGGAACTCCACGTCGATCCCCCGCTCCCGGCTCTCCCGCACCAGGTCGTCCACGGCCGGCAGGTGGTGCTTCAACGCGCCGAACGGCACCGCGTACTCACCCCGGTCCACCTCCTCCGCCAACGACGGCAGGTAGCCGAGCAGCCCGGTCAACGACGCCGCCGCCTCCTCCACGAACCGCTTCACCTCCACGCCCTGGCTCGACAACAACGCCGCCGCGTGCAGGAACCCGTTGAGCGTGCCCCACATCGTGCCGTTCATCGCCAGCCCGAACAGCGCCGGCGCGCCCGCATCGTCCCCGAGGAATTTCCCGCCGCCACCCAACAACGACAACACGTCGCGGTAGCGCTTATAAGCGCCCTCGTCACCGCCGAAGAACAACACCGAATCCGGGTGACCGATCGCCGGCGCGATGGTCATGATCTGCCCGTGGACGTACTCCGCACCGCGTTCCACGGCCCACGAAGCCACTTCACGCGCCTCACCGGACGTCCCGTCGGTCAGGTTCACCACGACCCGCCCCGCCAACGACCCGGCCGACGCCAGGATCGACCGCGCCGCGTCGTTGCCCTTCACGTTCACCACGACGAGATCACCACCGGCCACGGCCTCCGCCGCCGTCGACGCGCCCACCGCGCCCTTGGCGACGAGCGCGTCCGCCTTGCCCGGAGAGCGGTTCCACACCGTGGTCCGCTGCCCGCCGTCGAGGAACGCCGCCGCGAGCGCGCTCCCCATCTCCCCCAAGCCCAACACAGTGACAGCCATGGACCCGACGCTAAAACCTCAGGTTTACTAGAGGTCAAGCCGACCCCGAGATCACGCCCCGCTGAAGAGAAGCGCTGATCGTCTTGCCGAACGCCGACCGGTGGGAAGTAAGCTGACCGGGACCCACGGTCCGCATTAACCCATTCGAGTGACAATAGTCGGGGAATTCGCATGTCGGAGCGACGAATGGCACCCAGAGCCGAATGACGACGGCAGACGCGGCGAGACTCGGTGACGAGCCCGGCCAACCCCGGGTCGCCTTCGCACGCGAGTGGGCCGCCGCCATCGCGCCGTCCGCGGTCCCGTCCGACGCGTCCTCCGGCGCTCCCGACGAGTGGCCCGACGAACGGCTGGAAGACCTCCTCACCGGGCTCACCGCCACCCTGCGCGCCGCCGTCCGCGACGACGGGTCGACCGCGACGGCGCGCGAGGTCGGCCGCGGGCTGGTCGAGCACGGCCTGGCGACCTCCGAGACGCTGGAGCGCACGCTCGCGTTCGTCGGCGAACACCTGGCCGCCGACGTCGAGCCCGGCCGCCTGATGGCCGCCCTGGGCGCGCTCGCCGCCGGGTTCACCGACGCCCTGTGCCAACGCACGCTGGACGAGCAGGAACAGCACCACGAGCTGAGATCCACCCGGTCGACCGAATCCGCGGTCCGGGCGAGTGAGGCGAAGTTCCGCGCCGTGTTCCGGACCTCGGCGTTGGCCATCGCGGTCTCCGACGCCGAAGGCGTGATCCTCGACTGCAACGACGCCATGCTCGCGATGGTGGACCGCACCGCCGAGGAGCTGATCGGGACGCTCGGCCGCGACCTGGTCCACCCGGACGAGCGCGAGGTGATCTCCCGCGCCGCCCAGCTCTTACACGCGGGGCACGAGCACGTGCGCAGCGAGACCCGGCTGGTCCGCGCCGACGGCGAGCTGGTCAACGTCCTCATCGCCCTCGCCCTGCTGCGCGACGACGACGGCGCGCCCGCCTTCTACGTCACGATGATCGAGAGCCTGGACGAGGTCCGGGCGCTGCAGTCCCAACTGGTGCGGCAGAGCCTGCACGACATGCAGACCGGCCTGGCGAACCGGTCGCAGTTCGTCGGCTGGCTGGAGGGCGCGGTCGGCTCCCGCGGCCCCGCGACGCTCGCGCTGGTCGTGTTCGACCTCGACGGCTTCCGGGTGGTCAACGACGCCTACGGGCACGAGGTCGGCAACCGGATCCTCACCGCGGTCGCCGGGCACCTGCGGTCGGTGTTCGACGGGGTCGGGCAGCTGGCCCGGATCGGGCCGGACGAGTTCGCCGTGCTGATCCGCGACCCCGCGGACGTGCGCACGGTGGTGACGCTCGCCGAGTCCGCCGTCGAGCGGTTCGCCGAACCCGTGTGGGTGGGCGACGACGGCATCGGCGTGACCGCCAGCGTCGGCATCGTGGTGCGGCCCGCGCGCGGTGCGGACGCGGCCGAGCTGCTGCGGTGCGTCGACCTGACCGTGCGGTGGGCCAAGGACGACGGCAAGGCGCAGTGGGCGCTCTACGACAAGGAGCGCGACCAGCGGGAACGGGCCCGGATGCGGTTGGCGGCGTCCATCGCGGGCGGGCTGGAGCAGGGCGAGTTCCGGGTCGACTACGAGCCGGTGCACTCGCTGGCCGACGGCGCGCTGCTGGCCGTCGAGGCGCGGTTGCGGTGGGACCACCCGACGGAGGGCGTGCTCGACCCGCAGGAGCTGGTGTCGCTGTCGACGTGCACCGGGATGGCGGCCCGGCTGGGCCAGTGGGCCATCGCGCGGGCGTGCGCCGACGCGGGCCGCTGGCACGCCGAGTTCGGCGACGCCGCGCCCGTGCTGAGCATGGACCTGACCGCCCGGGAGTGCCAGGAGCCGGAGCTGGTGGCGACCGTGCGGCGGGCGTTGCGCGACGGCGGGCTGCCCGCGCGGCTGCTGCAGTTCGAGCTGGGCGAGCAGCTGCCCGCGCTGATCAACGACGACCAGGTCGACGAGCTGACGTACCTGGCCGAGGACGGCGTGCGGCTGGTGCTCGACCAGGTCGGCGGCGGCAACGTGCCGATCGACCGGCTGCGGCGGATACCGCTGACCGCGGTGAAGTTCCAGGGCTCGCCGGTGTACGGGCTGGCGGAGGGCGCGGGCCGGATCGAGGAGAGCGCGGCCGTGGCGCTGCTCACGTGGTCGCGCACGTTGGGGCTGCCGCTGTACGCGGCGGGCGTGCGCACGGAGTTCGAGGCGCGGCGGCTGGTGGAGCTGGGCGTGACGGGCGCGCAGGGTCCGCTGTTCGGGTCGGCGTTGCTGACGGCCGACGACGTCCGCGGGATTCTTGGCAAGTCCTGACCCGGCGCTCAGGCTGCGCATAGGGTCGGGGACGAGCCTGGGGCCATGACGACAGAGGACTTCCCCGCCGTGAGCGGGTCGTTGCAGGAGCGGGCGCCGTTCTGGCGGCGTCGGACCGGTGCGGTCGTGACCTCGGCGGCGCTGGTCGCCGCCCTGGTCGGTGGCGCCACCGGCGGGGTGGTCGGCGCGCTGAACGCCTCGTCCACCGCGCAGGCGCCGGTGAGCGGCGGCCAGGTCGCGCGGAACGCGTCGTCCGCTTTGGACGTCTCGGGCGTCGCGGCGCGCGTGCTGCCGAGCGTGGTGCAGGTGAACGTGGTGTCGGCGCAGGGGCAGGGCCTCGGTTCCGGGGTGGTGCTGACCCCGGACGGGCGGATCCTGACCAACAACCACGTGGTCGCGGGCGCGCAGAAGGTGACGGTGACGTTGAGCGACGGGCGGACCGTGGACGCCACCGTGGTGGGCGCCGACGCGTCGAGCGACCTGGCGGTCGTGCAGGCGTCGGGCGTGAGCGGGCTGACGCCGGCGACGTTCGGCGACTCCGATCAGGTGAAGATCGGTGACGAGGTCGTGGCGATCGGTTCGCCGGAGGGCCTCCAGGGCACCGTGACGTCCGGGATCGTCAGCGCGCTCGACCGCGAGGTCACCGTGCCGGGCACGTCGACCGGCCGCCGCGGCTCCTCGACGGTCAGCTACCAGGCGATCCAGACCGACGCGTCGATCAACCCCGGCAACTCGGGCGGGCCGCTGGTCGACTCGGCGGGCCGGGTGATCGGCATCAACTCGGCGATCTACTCGCCCGCGTCGGACGGCGGCGAGGCGGGCAGCGTGGGCATCGGCTTCGCGATCCCGTCCAACCAGGTGCGGCAGCTCGTCGACCGGCTGTGAGCACCGCTGGTGCGGCGGCGTGCGGCCCGGGGGGCCCCCGCCCCCCGGCGCGGCCCCCCGGGCCCCACCGGGGCCGCGGCCAGTGGGGGGGGGTGGCGGGCCCCGGAAAGCCCCCCCCC
>NZ_JBEOVG010000079.1:0-44173 GCF_040295345.1 Actinosynnema sp. NPDC002837 | reverse complement strand
CCGGCGGCGTTGCGCCGGGTGATCGCCCACGCGGCTAACCCTGGCGCACGTTCCAGTGGGGCAGCGGCGCGATCGCCGTCATGATGTCGTCGACGGCGGCGCCCAGCTTGGCGTACTTCTCGGTGTAGAGCACCGGGAAGACGCCGGGCCGGTTGGCGGGGCGGTAGGTGTCGACGTAGTCGGTGCCCAGGTTGCTGAACGCGACCACGATGTAGTTGCGCCGCGTGTTGCCGGGCAGGGACTTCACGATGCCCGCGTCGCTGCCGGTCGTGTCGACCCAGCCGGTCTTGTGGCCGAACGTCACCTCGGCGACCGCGTCGCACGGCCGGACGTCGCTGTCGTACACGGCGTCGCCGACCTTCATCGTGCCGTCGGGCTGGACCCAGCGCGGCGGGGTCAGCTGCGCGATGCCCTGCACCGGGTAGTCGCGCCCGCAGTGGTTCGTGGTGGACAGCATCTCGTTGTGGCCCTGGTTGCCCAGCGACTTGATGAACTGCACGCGGGACGCCTCGGTGAGCTCGTTGCGCGTGACGAGCCTGCCCGCGTCGGTCGTCCACAGCACGCCGGAGCCGCCGTTGACCAGCAGGAGCAGCTTCGCGGTGTCGATGCTGCTCATGTTCGACCCGATCCAGCGGCCGCCGTTCTCCGGGTTGGTGCCGGTGACCATCAGCGTCGGCATGCCGAGCTCGACGAACGTGCGGTTGACCTCGTCCCACGCGCCGAGGTCGTGGATCATCTTGATCAACGCGCAGGTGGACTCGTTCTGCGACTTGGTGATCATCTCGTCGAAGTGCTGCCGGATCACCTTGCTGGACGCGGCGCCGCACACCGGGTGCTGCGTCACCGGCCGGTAGTCGTAGACCGCGTCGAGGTCGACCCGGCCCCGGTCGGCCAGCCGGAGCACGCCGAAGCCGACCATGAGCTTGAGCACCGACGCCGGGTACGGCGAGGAGAAGTCGATGGGCGCGTTCTCCCGCCCCGCGAGCACGTCACGGGTACCCCGGCCGCCGTTGACGTCCCACTCGGTGTCGTCCCACCAGCGGTAGCGCACCTTGTCGGCGGAGATCGTCCGCTCGTTGAGCGGCACCACGATCCCGTTCGGGTACTGCGGGCTGAGCAGGACGTCGGCCATCGCGATCGGGCGGCCGAGGCGGTCGAGCTCGATCACCGCGAGGTCCATGTTCGGCGTCTGGTGCAGCGGCCGGGCCGCGGCGGCGTCGAGCCGGGCCGTCGACGCCTCCTCGGCCGACAGCGGGTCGTACTTCTCCGGCGCCCCCGCCTTCGACGACGCCGCCGCCTGCTCGGGCGGGGTCAGGTCGAGCACGTCCTTGAAGTCCTGCGCGACCACGGCCTGCCGCAGCGACTCGGCCAGCAGGGCGTTGACGTCACCGCCCGCGGTCGCGGTCGTCGCCGTGGCCAATGCGCTGACCAGCACCGTCGCCGCCGTGAAGGCGGTGGCGGTGAGCAGTCTGCGTCGGAAGGATCTCATCGCACTCCCCCGTGAAGTCATCCATCTGCGCCGCCGACGGTAGTGCATTCGCCGCCGGCGCCGATCGGACATCCACCGGAAGCGGCTAGCGGAACGCGGTCAGGAATTGGTCGCGAAAGGTGTCCATGGGGCGCACGGGCGCTTGAGGACCGGGGTCCAGGCCGTCGGTCCAACCCCAGGCGTCGGTGCGGGCGAGCACGGCCCGGTCGCGGGTCACGACGGTGATCGGCACGTCCCGACCCGCGTCCGGGCCGGTGACGAACGGCGCGGGCTGGTGGTCGCCGAGGAAGACGAGCACGAGGTCGTCGTCGCCGTAGGTCTCGACGTAGGACACCAGGGTGTTGATCGAGTACTCGACCGTGCGCGAGTAGTCGGACCGCACGAGCGCCGGGTCGCGACCGAACATGTCCTCCGCGGGGGCCTCGCCGGAGGTCATGGAGTGGAACACCGAGCCGTCGCCGACGTTGTGCCAGCCGACCGGCGTCGGCGCGGGCGACCACGGCGCGTGGCTGGACAGCAGGGGGATCGCCGCCATCACGGGCGCGTGCTCGTCGGCGCGCTCGAACTGCTGGAACTTCGACATCGTGAACTCGTCGGGCGCGGTGGCGTAGCCGAAGCGCGGGCCGCGGTAGTCGAGGTCGTCGAACGCGTAGATCCGGTCGTAGTCGAAGAACCCGCCTTCCGGCCACGCCTTCGTGATGCCCGGCATGACGCCGACCGAACGCCAGCCCGCGCGCCGGAACGCGCCGCCGAGCGTGAGCCGGTCGCTCGCCAGGAGCGTGCGGTAGCGCTGCTGGTTGTCGATCCACAGCCCGGACAGCAGGGTGGCCTGGGCGAGCCAGCTGCCGCCGCCCGCGGTCGGCGAGGTGAGATAGGCGCTGCGGGAGGCGTACCCGGCGTCGGAGAGTCGGCGTGCGCCCGAGTCGAGCACCGGGGTGACGTGCGGCGCGATGTCCGGGTGCTCGACGGCGGAACGCCCGTAGCTCTCGACGAACGCCACGACGACGTCCTTGCCGCGCAACGAGGTCAGCATCTCCCCGGCCGCCGTGGCGGCGAACGGGTCCACCGCCGACTCCGCGGCGAACCGGCCGCGGTCGCGCAGTCCGGCGTGCACCCGCCGTGCCTGGTCGTAGACGAACTCCGCCGTGCTGTGGGACGCGACCGGGCCGACGGGTGCGGGTTGGAGGCCGGCGAGCGTGATCCACACGACGGTGAGGACGGCGACGACGCGGGCGGCGGCGATCCGGTGGCGGACCACGACTCCGCTCAGCCGCACCGCGGACCGTGCCGCCAGGAACACCACCCCCGCCGCCAGGAGGACGGCGAGGACGACGACCGCCACCGCCGCGAACCGCCCCGCCGTGACGTCCACGTAGTCCACCGCGGGCTCCAGCAGCGGCCAGTCGAGCACCAGGTCGAACGGCCGGTGCAGCACCGCGTCGAACCCAACGTCCAGCGCCTTCAGCACGAGGAGCAGGCCGAGCAGGGCCCCGCCCACCGGCGCCGCGACGCGTCGCGCCCGTTCCGGCAGCACCAGCACCAGCACCACGCCGAGCAGCGCCTCCACCGGGAGGCGGAGGAACGCGGCCGGTGCCAGCGAGTCGGCGTCGCCGGGCATCAGCAGCGCGAGCAGGACGAGCGCGGCGGCCGAGGCGGTGACCGCCGTGCGGCGACCGCGGCGGTCCGCGGTGTCCTCGGTCATGCGGTCCTCTCTGCTCTCCTTGCCCGGTACAACGCGCGCCGACCCCTGGCCGGTTCACCGATGAGCCGTTCCGCCACGACGATGTTGATCGCCCAGCCGAGGCCCAGCAGCAGCGTCCTGGTCAAGCCGGTGGCCGGGCCGACGAGCAGGACCCAGGCGATGGTGACGAGCGCCTGCGTGCCCGCGCCCTGGGCGATCGCGTAGGCGCGGATCATCCACGCGCGGTGCCGGACGACGTCCCGCCGCAGGATCGCCCGGAGGCCGAGGACCAGGGCCAGGACCGTGGCGGAGCCCGTCACCAGCCGGAAGGCGGCGAGGAGGTGGCCGTCCCCTTCGGGGAAGGGGTAGAACAACGTCATCCACAGGCCGGTGAGGGCCATCAGCAGGCCGGCCGGGACGAGCACCCGGCCGAGGGCGCGGTGCCCGGCCCGGTGCCGGCGGCGGAACCCCGGCGCGAACTGGAAGGCGCCCCCTAGGCAGTACAGGACGGCACCGACGATGTGCAGCACCACCGGCGCCGGCGCGGCGAAGAACCGCGCGTTCTCCGGGGTGACCTCGCCGCCGGCCAGGTCGGTGAGGCGCAGCGCGCCGCCGGCCATCGGGATGAGCGTGAGCGCGATCAAGGCGGTGGGCACGAGCCAGTCGGCCCTGCGGGAGGAGGTCACGGCGGAGGCCCTTCGTCGGTCCGGTCGCCCGGTCTCGGTGTGATCCGAGTCTGGTGACGGGCGACGTGGCGGACATCGGGAGAAGGGCCGGAGCCGGGCAGTACTCCCGGGCAGGTGCGACTAGTACTTTCGGCCGGCGGCGCGGGGGCGTGGCGGCGGGTTCGCTCCGGCAGGCGGGTTCGGTCGGGCAGGTCGGTCGGGTCAGGCCGGGCCGGGTCGGGTCAGGTCGACCGGGGGCGGCCGGTGAGGCGGTTCGTCTCGTAGGCCCACATGGCGATCTCGACCCGGTTGCGGGCGGCCAGCTTGGTCATCAGGCTCGCGATGTGCGTCTTGACCGTGCTCAGGGTGATGTGCAGCTCGTCGGCGATCTCGCGGTTCGTCCGCCCGCGTGCCACGGTGAGCAGGACCTGCTCCTCGCGGTCCGTGAGCGGTTCCAGGGGTTGGGCGGGCGCGACCGGTTCGACGGCGGCGAAGGTCTTGAGCAGCCGGGCGGTGATGCTCGGCGCGATCAGCGCGTCGCCCTCGGCGGCGGCGTGGACGGCCTGGGCGAGCAGCGCGGGACCGGCGTCCTTGAGCAGGAAGCCGACGGCGCCCGCCCGGAGCGCGGCGAAGACGTACTCGTCGAGGTCGAACGTGGTGATGACGACGACGGCGAGCGGGTCGGCCACGTCCGGTCCGGCCAGCAGCCGGGTGGCCTCGATCCCGTCGAGACCGGGCATGCGGATGTCGAACAGGCACACGTCCGGGCGCAGGCGTCGGGCGAGTTCCACGGCCCGTCGCCCGTCGGCCGCCGCGCCGACGACCTCGATGCCCGGTTGGGCGTCGAGGATCATCGCGAGCCCGGTGCGGACGATCTCCTGGTCGTCGGCCACGACCACGCGGACGGTCACGCGCCCGTTCCCGTCCGGGGCACGGTGGCGGTCACGGTCCAGCCCCGGTCGCGGTCGGGACCGGCGGTGCAGGTGCCGCCGAGCAGGTCGACGCGCTCGGCCATGCCGATGAGCCCGTACCCCGGCTCGGCGGAGGCGCCGGCGGAGGCGTCGCCGTCGTCGCTCACGCGCAGCCGCACCGACGTGTCGTCGGCGTCGACGCGCACCTCGATGCGGGTGGCGTGCCGGGCGTGCCGCCGCGCGTTGGTGACCGCTTCCTGGGCCAGGCGGTAGACCGCGGCGTCGACCGACGGGTGGACGCCGTCCAGGTCGCCCGCGAGCCCGACCTCGACCGACGGGCCGGTGCGGGACGACGTCGCGAGCTGCCCGAGGTCGGCGATGCGCGGGCTGGGCGCCAGGTCGACGGGTTCGTCGCGCCGCAGGACGCGGACCATCGCGCGCATCTCGGCGAGGGCGCGCGAGGCCTCGGCCTCGATCAGGCGCAGCGCGTCGGTCGCGGCGTCCGGCTGCGTCACGGCGGTCGCGAGGCCCGCCTGGGCGCGGATCGCGATCGCCGACACGTGGTGGGCGACCGTGTCGTGCAGGTCGCGGGCCAGCCGTTCCCGTTCCACCAGCTTGACCTGGTCGAGTTCACGCGCCCGCAGGCGGCCCCGGTAGCGCGTGGCGACGCCGAGGGCGGTCGCCGTGAACATCACGGTGAGCCCGCCGATCGCGTCCAAGAGAGCGAGGTGGCGCAGCGCTATGGACACGCACACGCCGCCGAGCACGATGGCCAGGCCGACGACGGCCTCGCGCCCGGAACCCCACCTGACCACCGAGTACACCAGGATCAGCACGAACGCCGTCGTGTAGGGCTCGACGCGCTCGCCGGTGAGGAGCGGGACCAGGCCCGTGGCGGCCATGGCGATGACGAGCACCAGCAGCGGTCGGGTCCGGCGCCACAGCAGGGTGGGCACCAGTCCGATCACCACGACGGCCCACAGGCCGCGCCACGGCAGGTCCGTCCGCAGGGCCATCTCCAGCGCCGCCGCCGGCACGAGCGCGCCCACGAGCGCCCAGTCACGCCACACCCGCCGCGGCGGGTGGAGAGGGCGGGGTTCAGCCCACGTCGAGCGGAGGACGGCGTGCACGGGCCGATCGTACGAGAGCGAGGCGCGCGCCGGATCGGCCTGAAGTACGAGACGACGTCGGTACGGTGGGGCGCGTGACCCGTCCGTACGTCCTGCTCAGCGTGGCCGTCAGCGTGGACGGCTACATCGACGACCGCAGCGCGCAACGGTTCCCGCTGTCCAACGCCGAGGACTTCGACCACGTGGACCAGGTGCGCGCGGAGTCCGGCGCGATCATGGTCGGCGCGGCCACGATCCGCTGCGACAACCCGCGCCTGCTGGTCAACGGCGCGCACCGCCGGGCAGCCCGGGTGGCCAGGGGACGTCCCGAGCACCCGATGAAGGTGACCGTGACCGGCAGCGGCGACCTCGACCCGGCGCTCAAGTTCTGGCACCACGGCGGCGACAAGCTCGTCTACACCGCCGATTCCGGCCGCGACCGGGCCGTCGAGGCCGTGGGCGACCTGGCGGAGGTCGTGTCGCTGGGACCGGAGGTCGACTTCGGGGCGTTGCTGGACGACCTCGGCGCACGCGGCGTCGACCGGCTCATGGTGGAGGGCGGCGCCACCATCCACACCGCGTTCCTGTCCGCCGGGCTGGCCGACGAGATCCGGATGGCGGTCGCGCCGATGCTGATCGGGCAGGCCGCCGCACCGCGGTTCGTCAACCCGGCCGAGTTCCCCGGCGGCCCGGCGCGCCGCTTCCACCTGGCGGACGTGGACAAGCTCGGCGACGTCGCCGTGCTGCGCTACTTCCCGAAGGCCTGAAGGACGGTGGCACGGCGGCCGAGCGCCACCACGGCCGCCAGCCCGAGCAGCACGGCGGGCAGCACCGCGCCGTCGGGGTCGCCCAGGATGACCAGCTCCGTGGCGACCGCGCCGGCCATCACGCCGACCAGGCCCGCCGCGGCGAGCCCGCACAGCCTCGGCACCAGCAGGCCGAGCGCGCCGGCGAGCTCCAGCACCCCGGTCACGTACCGCAGCCACTGGCCGAAGCCGATCTTGTCGAACTTGCCGACGAAGTCGTCGCCGAGCAGCGACACACCGCTGTAGGCGAAGTACGCGGCCAGCAGCACCTGCAACGCCCAGAGGGCGATGTTCGCGACGCTGATCTTCGTTCGGGCTGCGTCAGCCATGGCTGACTCCTTCCACCGATGCGGGGGCATTGCGCCACAACCAGGCGATGTCACGGCCGAACGACCAGACGAGCGAGGCCAGCGCGAGTCCGACGAGGACGTCCGGGTATGGCAGCTGGCCGGACGCGGCCACGACCAGCGCGATCCCCTGCACGGCCGCCACGACCTTGCGCGCGTAGCTCGGCGGCAGCGGGTCCCGCAGCCAGGCCAGGCCCCAGGACGCCACGACGAACGCGTACCGCAGCGCGCCGATCACCATGACCCACGGCCCCAGGGTGAGCGCCACGTGCACGCTCAGCACCAGGATCAGGAACGCGTCGACCTCCATGTCGAACCGCGCGCCCATCGCCGACGCCGTGCCCGTGCGCCGCGCCACCTGCCCGTCCACGAAGTCCAGCGCCAGCGCGACGGCGGCGACCGCGACCAGCAGCGCCGGGTGGTGCCCGCCGTCGGCCACCAGCGCCGTGACGCCACCCACCAGCAGCCCCCTGGCCACCGTGACCCGGTCGGCCGGCCCCAGCGCCCCGCGCGACGACCGCTGCACCGCGCCGCTGAGCAACGCCTGGTTCGCCACCGCGTACGCGAGGCCCGCGAGCCACCCGAGCACGCCCAACCCGACCGTGCCCTCCAGCACGCCGAGCAGGACCACCTGGCCGCCCGCCCAGGCGACCGGCTCGGTGCTGGGCTGCCCCTGCCGGGCCGCGCTGTGGTGAAGTGTCGTCATCGTGCCCCTCGTGGCGGTGGCCCCGTTGTCCGGAGGTTGTACAGATGACACGCTCTGCGAGGGCACTCTGGTTCACCTCGTCGGGAAAAACCGAGATCCGGGACGTGTCGCTGCCCGAGCCCGGACCCGACGACGTGCTGGTGCGCACGCTGTACTCGGGGATCAGCCGGGGCACGGAGAGCCTGGTCCTGCGCGGTGGCGTGCCGGCGAGCCAGCACGACGTGATGCGGGCGCCGTTCCAGGAGGGCGAGTTCCCGTGGCCGGTGAAGTACGGCTACCTCAACGTCGGCGTGGTGGAACGGGGACCGCTGCTCGGCCGCACGGTGTTCTGCCTCTATCCACACCAGACGCACTACGTGGTGCCCGCCGACGCCGTGACGCCCGTGCCCGACCCGGTGCCCGCCGCGCGTGCGGTGCTGGCCGGGACGGTGGAGACGGCGGTGAACGCGCTGTGGGACGCCCGGCCGTTGATCGGCGACCGGATCGCGGTCGTCGGCGGCGGGATGGTGGGGTGCGCCGTGGCCGCCGTGCTGGCCCGGTTCCCGGGCGTGCGGCTGCAACTGGTGGACGCCGACCCGGACCGCGCGTCGGTGGCCGCTGCGCTGGGGGTCGACTTCGCGTCGCCCGAAGAGGCGTCGGGGCACTGCGACCTGGTCGTGCACGCGAGCGCGTCCGAGGAGGGGCTGGCCCGGTCGTTGGCGCTGCTCGCGCCGGAAGGGCAGGTGGTGGAGCTGAGCTGGTACGGCGACCGGCGGGTGTCGGTGCCGCTCGGCGAGTTCTTCCACTCGCGCCGGCTGCGGGTGCGCGGCAGCCAGGTCGGCGTGGTGGCGCGGCCGGACCGCACGTACGCCGAGCGGATGGCGCTGGCGCTGGACCTGCTCGCCGATCCCGCGTTCGACGCGCTGATCAGCGGTGAGAGCCGGTTCGACGACCTGCCGTCCGTGCTGGCGGGTGGCGCTTTGCCGCCCCTGTGCCACCGCGTTGACTACCGTGCCGGGCATGTACCTGCCTGACACCACCGAAGACGTGCGTGCGCGTGCGGCGACCGTGGCGGTGCTGCCGGTCGGCAGCCACGAGCAGCACGGCCCGTACCTGCCGCTGGCCACGGACACGGTGGTCGCCTGCACGATCGCGCGGGCGATCGCCGACGCGCACCCGGTGCAGCTGCTGCCGCCGATCACGATCTCGTGCTCGCAGGAGCACGCGGCGTGGCCGGGCACGGTGAGCATCTCGGCGCGGACGCTGTACGCGGTGGTGCGTGACGTGGCGGAGTCGTTGCGGCGCTCGGGCGTGCCGAACCTGGTGCTGGTCAGCGGGCACGGCGGGAACTACGTGCTGTCGAACGTGGTGCAGGAGTCGGAGGGGATGGCGTTGTTCCCCGGCAGCGGCGACTGGGCCGCGGCACGCGACGCCGCCGGGGTCGAGACGTCGTCGCGCAGCGACATGCACGCGGGTGAGCTGGAGACGTCCATCCTCCTGCACGCCCACCCGGAACTGGTGAGACCCGGGTACGAGACGAGCGACCACCTGGCCGACGACCGGCCGCACATGCTCACGCTGGGGCTCGCGCCGTACACGTCGTCGGGGGTGATCGGGCGGCCGTCGCTGGCCTCAGCCGACAAGGGCCGGGACGTGCTCGCGGCGCTGGTCGAGTCGTTCGGGGCGTACCTGTCGGTGTTCTGAGCCTGGTATCCCCGACCGGGGTATCAGGGCGAGGATGCCGGGGAGGCTGCCGATCAGCGCGAGCACGCCGTAGACGACGCCGGTCGTGACACCTTGCGCGGCGCCGAGCCCGGCCACCCCGAACGCCACCGCCAGGAACGCCTCCCGCGGGCCGAAGCCGCCGACGTTCAGCGGGATGGCCATGACCAGCAGGGCGAGCACGATCAGCGGGAGGAGGCGGGTGGTCGGTGCCGAGGCGCCGGCGGCCCTGGCCGCCACCGCGAACAGCGCCACGTGCCCGGCCAACGTCACCGCCGAGAGCAGGGCGACCTTGGGCAGGACCGCGCGGTTCAGCAGGCCGGTGCGGGCGTCGGCCCAGGTGGTCCGTGCTGCTCGGCGGACTCTCGCCGAGAGGCCGGCGAGGGTGACGAGGGCGAGGGCGGTCAGCAGGCCGAGGACCGGTACGTCGACGGGAAGGGATTCGGTGAGCAGGACGGTGACGCCGAGGACGACCAGCACGGCCTGTCCGGCGGCGCGCTCGAACACGACCGCCCGGACGCCGCGCCCGACGTCGCCTGCCCGCCGCCCGTGGCTCACGGCCCGGTGGACGTCGCCGAGGACGCCGGCGGGGAGGACGGCGTTGAGGAAGAGGCCGCGGTAGTAGTCGGACACGGCGGTGCGGAGGGTGAGCGGCAGGCCGAGGCGGCGGGCGATGAGACACCACCGCCAGGCGCTGGTCACGGTGGTCAGCAGCCCGATGCCCAACGCCGCCGCGACCGCCCCGCCGTCGACCGCGCGCAGGCCGTCCAGGAACGCGTCGGCGCCGAGCCGGCGGCCCAGGGCCACCAGGATGGCGACCGCGATCAGGAGCCGCAGCCAGGGCCACAGCCGCTTCACCACGGGCCGGGCAAGTGCGTTGGGCAGGGCGAGCGAAGGCCGGGCAAGTGGGTTGGGTCGGGCAAGTGCGTTGGGCCCGGTGAGCGCGTTGGGCGGCTCGACCGTCCCGGTCATCGAGGCACCGCCAAGGGATCCGTGCGGTCCACCACCGCGGATCGAGGCACCGCCAAGAGGTCCGTGTGGTGCACCACCACGCGTCGGCTGTGGTCGAGCTTGCGCCGCAGGTAGTCGGGCGCGTCGGCGGCCAGCCCCGGTTCCTGCTCCACCGCCGCCCCCACCCACCCGCGCAGCCACTCCCCCGCCAGCGCGGCCTGCTCCGGCCCCAGCCGCCACGGGCTCGGGCTCGTCGTCACCTCCGCGCCCCGCCGTTCGAACGCCTCCACCGTGACGGCGACGGCATCCGGCCCCAGCAGCCGACGCCCGTCGACCACCCGCCGCTGGTGCGCGTTGAACGCCGCTTCGAAGTCCCCGTCCAGCGACTCGGCCGGCTCGAACTCCACCCGACCCGCCACCGACAGCGTGAACAGCGCCGGGCACCCCGCCTCCACGCACGCGCCGGCCAGGGCGTCCACCTCCTCGGCGGTCAGCAGGTCCAGCAGCGCCGACGCGGTGACCAGCGACGTCCCGGCGACGTCCGCACCGGTCAGCCCGGTCAGGTCGCCCTCGTGCGTCTCGATCGTCACCCCGCTCACGGTCGCCGCCGCGATGCTGAGCAGCCGGGGGTCGCGGTCGTGCAGCACCCAGTGCTGCGGACCACCCAACCGGCCGGCGAGCCACCGTCCCAACGATCCCGTTCCACACCCGAGATCACGCACCACGAGGGGGTCCCGGTTCAGATCGATCTTCAGGAGCCGGTCGACCAGGTCCACCGCGCGGGCCTCCGCGTCGGCCTTCTCGCGCAGTGACAGCCATTCCGGTGCGAAGGTGCTCATGGCCGCAGACTAGCCAGCACCTCGGCCAGCCGAGCGGCCGTTTCGTCCCATGTGGACAGCTCACGCCGACGTGCCGCCGCACGACCGCGCAGGTCGCGCCGCCAGTCCTCATCGGTCAGCCACCGCCGCAGGGCTTCGGAGAACGCCGCCACGTCACCCGCCGGCAGCAGCACGCCCCCGGAGCCGAGCGCGTCCGGCACGGAGCTGGCCACCACCGGCAGACCCCGGGCCAACGCCTCGGTCACCACCATCCCGTAGGTCTCGGCCAACGACGCCAGCACGAACAGGTCCGCCGTCGCGTACGCGTCGTCGAGCGCCGCACCGCTGAGAGGACCGCGCAGTTCGACCCGCGAAGCCAGCCCGTGCCGGTCGACCAGCTCGCGCACCGGCGACCGCTCCGGCCCGACGAACGCGCAGGTCCACGGCAGATCGGCCACCGAAGCCAGCGCGCGCACCAGCACCTCGTGCCCCTTGCGGGGAGTGAGCGAGGCGACGCAGAGCAACCGGGACACGCCGTCGGTGCCGGCGGCCAGTGGCGCGGGGTCCGTGCCGGGCACGACGACGTGGACCCGGGCCAACCCGTGGTGCGACGTGAGCCGCCGCGCCGCCGACGGGCTGGTGGCCACGACGGCGTGCGCGGCCCGGAGGACCTCCCGCTCGGCGGTGTCGAGCCGGGCGGCCAGGGCCGGCGGCAGGCCCGTCTCGTCGGCCAGCGGCAGGTGCACCAGGACCACCAGCCGCAACCGGTCGGCGTGCGGCACGACGACCTCCGGCACACCGCACGCCACCAGCCCGTCGAGCACGACGACCGAGCCGTCCCCGATCCCGCTCAACGCCTGGCTCAACGCCGAGCGGGCGGCCGTTCCGGGCTGAGGCCACGAGCCGGGCACCACGATCTCGCGCACCGAGGGGAGGCTGTCGAGCACCCGCCGGTCGTAGACGTTGCCGCCGCTCGGTGACGCCGGGTCGTCCACGCCGCCGGGCAGGACGAAGTGGACCGTCACAGCGGGCGTTCGTAGCTCGCCCACGCGACGTGCGACTCGTGCAGCGAGACCTCGATGCCGGACAGCCCCCGCGCGCCCTCGCCGAGCGAACCGGCGTGCACGGCCTCCGCCAGCTCGTCCGCGATGTGCTTGGCCAGGAACTCGGTCGACGTGTTGACCCCGGCGAACTCCGGCACGTCGTCCAGGTTGCGGTAGTTGAGCTCACCGAGGACGGCGCGCAGCCGCTCCGTCGCGAGTCCGATGTCGACCACGATGTTGTCGGCGTCGAGCTCTTCCCGCTTGAACCTCGCGTCCACCACGAACGTCGCCCCGTGCAGCCGTTGGGCGGGACCGAAGACCTCGCCGCGGAAGCTGTGGGCGACCATCACGTGATCACGAACGGTGATGCTGAACAGGGTGACCTCCGCCGAGTGAGCGAGCTACGGTGCAAGTACCGGTCGAGCGTAGTGATCTCCTCGCCGGTGTCGGGTTCGGGTGACGAGGGAGCCGGATGCGCGAAGAAGCCTTCAACGACGAGGACCTGGCGGAGTCGGACCTGGTCACGCGACGCGGCACGTTCCGCGCGGTGGCGTTCCGGGTCGACGGGCACGAGCACATGGCGCTCGTCTACGGCCGCACGGCGCTGCGCGAGAACGTGCTGGTGCGCGTGCACTCCGAGTGCATGACCGGCGACCTCTTCGGCGCGATGCGCTGCGAGTGCGGCGACCAGCTCGACGCGGCGCTGGACCGGATCGTGGCCGAGGGCAGCGGCATCCTGATCTACCTGCGCGGTCACGAGGGGCGCGGCATCGGCCTGGTGGCGAAGGTGCGCACGCACGTGCTGCAGGACGAGCAGGGCCTGGACACGCTCGACTCGGCGACCACGCTCGGGCTCCCCGTCGACGTCCGGGACTACTCACCGGCCGCGCGCGTGCTGAAGCACCTGCGCGTCACGTCCGTGCGGTTGATGTCGAACAACCCGGACAAGATCGAGTCGTTGGAGGCCAACGGCATCGAGGTCGCGGACCGCGTGCCGCACCTGATGCGGCCCAACCCGCACAACATCGGCTACCTGACCGCGAAGCGCGACCGGCTGGGCCACGACCTGCCGCAGGTGGACCAGCCGGCGGGCTACGAATATCCCACGGCCCGGTAACCCGGGACCTCCTGAACTGTGCACGGTGTGTGTGCGGGGCGTGTGGTGACGCGTGCGAGGCTATGCGACGCCGACGCCCCGTGCGTCATTTACCCGCCGTTCCCCAAAACGGAGGACGGTGCCGCGACGCGCATTTCCGGTGAGCCGCGGCTCGCTCGGCGCACACATTCCGCAATTCAGGCAATTCAGGAAGAGAAAAGAACTCATGAGCCAGCAGACCTCCTATCCGCCAGTGCCGCCGCCGATCCCCCAGCCGCCTCGCAACGGCTTGGGCACGGCGGGGTTCGTCCTCGGCCTGGTGGGTCTGGTGTTCTCGCCCATCCCGTTCATCGGCGTGGTCGCCTGGCCGCTCGTGATCCTGGGTCTCATCTTCTCGGCCGTCGGACTGGCCAGGGTGAACAAGGGACGTGCCACCAACAAGGGCCTGTCCATCACCGGCATCGCGGTGTCGGTGATCGGCCTGGCGGTCTGCATCGTGTGGGTGTTCGTGTTCAACTCCGCGGTCAACGAGATCCAGGAGGAGGTCAACCGGGTCGCCAAGGTCGACTACGAGGTCACCGGTGACGCGGCGAACGTGGAGATCCTCTACGGCGAGGTGCTCGACCCGAAGACCGAGACGGCCGCGACCCTGCCGTGGACCACGCAGACGGAGAACCAGGGCGTTTACAAGGGCGGCACGCTCACGGCGACGGCGGACGAGAACGGCGGCACGGTGAGCTGCAAGATCACGGTCGACGGCGAGGTCGTGTCGACGAACACGGCGACCGGTCCGTTCGCCACGGCGTCGTGCATGGGCACCTGATCGTGGTGACGCGCACGTCGTGAGGTGATGTGGAGCGAGGTGACGTGATCGAGGGCCCGGTGGGATGTTCTCCGCCGGGCCCTCGGTCTTGGTCGGACGATCGTGTGGCGGGCTTGCTGGTCAGGCAACCGTGTGGTGGTGCCCACGAGTCAGAGGATCGCGTTGCGGTCCTCGCGGTCGGCCTGCTCCACGCCGTACACCCGCACGAGTTCGGGCAGCCGGTAGAGGGGCTGGCCGCCGGCGTTCAGGCCACCAGGTGTGAGCAGGCTCGACCGCACCAGCTCCTCGACCACCCCGTCGGCGTCCGGCACGCCCAGCACGGCGGCGACCACGCTCTCGGCGACGTCCACGGGCCCGAGCAGCGCCAGTCGGCGGAGTCCGGCGCGGGCCGGCGGCGCCAAGGCCGCGTAGCTGCTCGCGACCGCCGGCCGCACCTGGAGACCGCCGACGGCCAGCTCGTCCAAGCGGCCGCGTTCGTCGGCCAACCGGTCGGCGAGCGACCGCACGCTCAGGTGCCGCCGGGCGGCCAGGCGGGTCGCGGCGATCCGCACGGCCAGCGGCACGCCGCCGCACAGCGCCACTACTTCGTCGGCGGCGGCACGTTCCAGTTCGACGCGTTCACGGCCCGCGATCCGACCCAGCAGCGCGCGAGCCTCGTCCACGCCGAACGGCGGGACGGCCAGCGACGTCGAGCCGGCCAGGCCGTCCAGCCTGCCGCGGCCGGTGACGAGCACGGCGCAGCCTGCGGTTCCGGGCAGCAGGGCGCGGACCTGGGCGGCGGACGCGGCGTCGTCCAGCACGACCAGCACCCGCCGGTCGGCGAGGCACGCGCGGACGGCCCCCGCCCGGTCCTCCAGGTCCTCCGGGATCGGCGCGCCGTTGCGCCACAACGCCCGCAGCAGGCTGCCCAGCACGTCACGGGCCTGCTTGGGGTTCGGCGTCGTGCCCGCGAGGTCCGCGAACAGCTGTCCGTCCGGGAACTCGGCCCGCAGCCGGTGCGCCACCCTGATCGCCAACGCGGTCTTGCCGACGCCCGGCTCGCCGGTGAGCACGACGACCGGCACGGAGGCGGCGTTCGCCCGCAGCGCCGCGACGACCTGCTCCAGCTCACCGCCGCGGCCGGCGAAGTCGGCGGTGTCCGGGGGGAGCTGGCACAGCGGGAACGCGGGCTCGACCGGCTCGGCGGCCGGCTCCGGCACGTCGCCGCGGAGGATCTCCTGGTGCAGCCGCCGCAGCGCCGGGCTCGGCTCCAGGCCGAGCGCGTCGACCATCGCGTCACGGGCCGTCCGGTACACGGCCAGCGCGTCGGCCTGCCTGCCGGCGCCGCACAAGGCGATCATGAGCTGGCGGCACAGCCGCTCCCGCGTCGGGTGCTCGGCCACCGCCGCCTCCAGCTCGCCGACCACCTCGACGTGGCGCCCGGCGGCGAGTTCGGCTTCGAACCGGTCCTCGACGACGAGCAGCCGCGTGGTCTCGCCGTGCGAGATCTCCGGTTCCAGCGCCGAGACGTCGAGGTCGGCCACGGGGCGGTCCCGCCACAGCGCCAGCGCGCTGCGGTAGAGGTCGGCGGCGAGGGCGTGCTCGCCACGGCGTGCGGCGAGCCGTGCGGCGTCGACCTTCGCCCGGAACACGAGCAGGTCGAGGTCGCCCGGCCCGACGCGTAAGAGGTACTGGCCGTCGACGTGGTCGATCCGCAGACCGGGCAGCCGTTCGCGCAGCCGTGACACGTAGGTGTGCAGGTTGGAGAGATACGACTTGGGCGGGTCGCCGTCCCATATCGCGTCAACGAGGTGGTTGACGGAAACCGGTTTGCCCGCGTGCATCAGCAGAACAGCGAGAAGGGTCCGCAGACGTCGGCCACGAATCTGTACGTGCGCACCATCCGATCCGGACACGGTAAGCGGCCCGAGCACTCCGAACTTCACCGAGCCACTGTAGGAGAAAAGCTGTCACAAAGTAACCGCGCCAACAATGTAGTTGGGATTATTTCACCTTATCGCGAGTTCACCTCGCGGATCTGGGCAGTGGATCTGGGTGGTGTATCTGGGTGGTGGATCTGGGTGGTGGGTGGTGGGTGGTGTCGGAAATCACGGAAGTGGTTTGCGGGTGAGGAAAAGCTTGTCCTCGCCGGACGGGCAGATCAGCAGGATGACGGCGGGGTGGGTGGGTACGCGCCGGGTCCGTTGTTGGTCGGGTTTCGTGTCATCCCACCGACCTCCCTACGGGCTACCACACGTATCAAGGGGGCAGGCATCGGTGGAGGGATGGGTATTGGTGAACGGCCCCCTTGACACGCGCGGTAGGGCGGAGCCAGGTCGGCGGGATGACACGAAGCCCTTCTGTTGGGGGAAGGACATGCCAGTGGACGGGGTGAGGGGTGGGCAGGGGGCGGCGAGGGGTGGGTAGGGCGGCGAGGGGTGGGTAGGGCGGTGGGGGTGGTGGAGGTAGGGGTGGCCATACCTTGCGGGTCCGTGGCTGCACGGTGGGGTTGGGGGTGTGGTGGCGGAAGAGTGGCGGCATGGTTCTGGTGCGGGATGTTGTGTCGTTGACCGAGGTGACGAAGGTGTACTCGGGGCGGGTTCGGGCGCTTGATCGGGTTTCCGTCGGGTTCGGGCGGGGGTCGTTCACTGCGGTGATGGGGCCGTCCGGGTCGGGGAAGTCGACGTTGCTGCACTGCGCGGCCGGGTTGGACCTGCCTGACAGTGGGCGCGTGGTGCTGGCGGGGCAGGAGGTCGGGGTGTTGCGGGAGCCCGAGTTGACCTCCGTTCGTCGGCGGCACGTCGGGTTCGTGTTCCAGGCGTTCAACCTGGTGGACGCGTTGTCGGTGTGGGACAACGTGTTGCTGCCGCAGAGGTTCGCGGGGAGGCGGCCGGACAAGGCGTGGGCGCGGGAGGTGTTGGAGAGGGTCGGGCTCGGTGGGCGCGAGAAGTCCCGGCCCGGGGAGTTGTCGGGTGGGCAGCAGCAGCGGGTGGCGTTGGCGCGGGCGTTGGCGGGGCGGCCCGAGGTGATCTTCGGTGATGAGCCGACGGGGGCGTTGGACCTCGCGACCGGGCGGGAGGTGCTGGGGTTGTTGCGGGGGTTCGTCGACTCCTCCGCGGCGACGGTGGTGATGGTGACGCACGATCCGGCGGCGGCGGCGTGGGCGGATCGGGTGGTGTTCCTGGCGGACGGCAGGCTCGCGGGTGAGTTGGTCCGGCCGACGGCGGAGCGGGTTGCCGCTCGGATGACGGAGCTGACCCGATGATGCTGAAGCTGGCGGCGACGAGTGTGCGGCGGCGGGTCGGTGCGTTCGCCGGGACCTTCCTGACGGCGTTCCTGGCGGTGGCGTTGATCTCGGGCAGTGGGCTGTTGCTGTACTCGGTGTTGACGGCGGGGCCTGGTGGGGATCGGTTCGCCGGGGCTGACGTGGTGGTGGCGGCGGAGCGGTCGGTCGAGCTCACGACCGCGGTGGACAAGGGCGACGAGGTCAAGGTGAAGACCAAGACCGAGCGGCTGACGGGTGCGGCGGTGTTGTCCGACGAGGTGGTGGGGTTGGTCGCGGCTGCGCCTGGTGTGGGTGAGGTGGTGGCCGATGTGGCGTTCCCGGTGGCGCTGGACGTCGGGGGTGTCGCGGTGCGGGCGCCGGAGCGGGCGGCGGTGGTGGGGCACGGGTGGGTTTCGGCGGGGTTGACGCCGTACGTGTTGCGGGAGGGGTTTGCGCCTGCGGACGGCGAGGTGGTGGTGGGGTCGGAGTTGGGGTTGGTGGTGGGGCAGACCGTGCGGCTGACGACGCGGACGGGCGCGAGGGACGTGCGGGTGGCGGGTGTGGTGAGCGGTGGTGTGCCGGGGCAGGCGGCGGTGTTCGTCGCCGATGGGCAGGTTGGCGAGTGGTCCGGGTTGGGCGGGCCGACGGCGGTCGCGGTGCGGTTGGCCGAGGGGGCGCGGTTGGGCGATGTCGTTGCGGCGCTGGAGGAACTCGGGGTCGGGGTGCTCACCGGGGCGGACAAGGTGGAGGGCGACCTGCCGGGTGCGGTGCCGGATTACGTCGGGGCGATCTCGATCTTCGGGTTCGTGCTGGGGATCACGGGGTTCGCGGCGGTCTTCGTGTTGACGGGGACGGTGTCGTTGGCGGTGCGGCAGAGGTTGCGTGAGTTGGCGTTGTTGCGGACGGCTGGTGCGACGCCGCGTCAGTTGCGGAGGCTGTTGGGTGCGGAGATCGCGCTGGTGACGGTGGTGGCCACGGTGCCTGCGCTGCCGGTCGGCGTGGTGGTGGCGCAGGTGGTGGCGGGGCGGTTCCGCGAGCTGGGGGCGGTGCCGGCGCAGTTCGCGGTGGCGGTCGACGTGCTGGTGCTGGTCGCGGCGGCGGTGGTCGGGTTGGTGGTGACGCTGGGGTCCACGTCGGTGGCGGCGCGTCGGGCGGTGCGGATCTCGCCGACGCAGGCGTTGCGCGAGACGGTGACGGCCGGTGGTGGCAGTCGGGTGCCGCGGGTGGTGGCGGCGGTCGTGGCGGCGTCGGGTGCGGTGGCGGTGCTGGCCCTGGTGCCGTTGGGCGGCCCGTTGGGCATGGGGATGGGGTTCGTGTCCTGTGCGCTGCTGTTGTGCGCGGTGGCGGCGTTGGGGCCGGTGGTGGTCGGCGGGGTCACGGCGGTCGTGTCGCGGTTGGTGGGGTTGGGCGTGGTGGGGAGGGTGGCCGGTGCGATGACGCGGGTCGAGAGCCGGCGGGTGGTGGGGGTGGCGATTCCGCTGACGCTGATGTTCGCGATCAACGCGACCATGTTGTCGAACGGGGACGTCCTCGGTGTGGTGACGGCTGAGCAGGAGGCGGCGCGGACGGCGCCGGCGACGCTGACGGTGGCGGCGACGAACGCGCCCGGGTTGCCGTTGGCGACGGCGGAGCGGGTGGCGGCGCTGCCCGCGGTGACGGGGTCGGCCCTCGCGGTGGGCACGAGGGTGGTCGTCGACCAGGAGGGCAAGCCGGAGGACTACCCGGCGCAGGGGTTGCGGTTGGCCGGTGAGTCCGCGTTGGACCTGGGGGTGGTCGAGGGTGAGGTGAGGCTCTCGGCTGATTCGGTGGCGGTGAGCGGGCCGTTGGCCGAGCAGCGGGGGTGGCGGGTCGGTGATCGGCCTTCGTTCTGGCTGGCGGACGGCACGCGGGTGGCGTTGGTGGTGGTGGCGGTGTTCTCGAACTGGCGCGGGTTCGGCGATCTGGTGCTGGACGCGGGGCTGGTGGCGGCGCACGACCCGCGAGGGTTGGTCACCGCGGTCTACCTGCGTGGCGAGCCGGATCTGAGCGGGTTCCCGGTGGCGGCCGGTGCGGGTGGCGTCGCCGAGGTGCAGAACCAGCAGGCGGCGTGGGAGTTGATGGTGGCCGTGTCGTTGGGGTTCACGGCGATCGCGGTGGTCAACACGTTCGCCGTGGCCACCGGGGCGCGGCGGCGGGAGTTCGGCGAGCTGCGGTTGGCCGGCGCCACGGCGCGGCAGCTGCACCGGTTGCTCGACCGGGAGGCGTTGATCACGGTGGTGGTCGCGCTGGTGCTCGGCTGCGTGATCAGCGCGGTGGTGGTCGGCGCGTTCAGCGTGGCGCAGGACGGGCGGTGGCGGCTGTTCGCCGATCCCGTGCGGTACTTCGGGATGGTGGCGGGCGTCGGGTTGCTCGGGCTGGTGGCCGGTGCGGTGCCGGCACGTCTGGTGGTCCGGCTGCGCGCCCTGCCTCGGCTAGGTTGACCAGGTGTTCTCGCGAGCGGCCAGAGGACTGGCGCACCTGGCGGCCGGGCTGGTGATCGCGCCTGCCTCGTTCGTCTGGGCGGTGGTCACGACGCTGGCAGGCGGGCTGCTGTCGTTCACGTACCTGGGTCCGCCGGTGTTCCTGGTGGCGACGTGGGTGAGCCGGCGGATCGCGCGGTTGGAGCGGTGGCGGGCCGGGTGGGTGCTGCGGAGGGCGATCGCCGACCCGTACGGGCCCGTGACCGGCGGGAACCCGTGGACGCGCGGGCGTTCGGTGCTCCGCGAGCCGGGGACGTGGCGTGACCTGGCGTGGCTGCTGGCGGGGTTCCCGGTGGGGCTGGTGACCGGGGTGGTCGGCGTGGTCGCCGGGGTGGTGTGGTCGGGCACGGTGCTCGCGCCGCTGTGGTTGTGGGCCGTGCCGAACCCCCGCCTCTACCCGGCGGCGGATTGGCTGTTCAACACCGTCGGCGGGCGGTTCGCGTTGACCTTGGTGGCGCTGGTGGTGGCGTGGCCGGTGTGGTGGCTGGTCGCGGCGGTGTCACGGGCGCAGGCGTCCGTGGCGGCGCGGTTGCTGGAGGCCGGGCCGCGGGCGCGGTTGCGGCAGCAGGTCAGCGCGTTGCGGGCGACCCGGCTGCGGGTGGTGGACGCGCAGGCCGCCGAGTTGCAGCGGATCGAACGGGACCTGCACGACGGCGCGCAGGCCAGGATGGTGGCGGCGGGCATGGCGCTGGCGTTGGCGGATCGGAAGCTGCGCGCGGCGGGGTTGGCGGAGGACCCGGCGCGGGCGGAGGTGGTGAGCGCGCGGCGGCAGCTGGACGAGGCGCTCGCCGAGCTGCGGCGGCTGGTGCGCGGGATCTACCCGCCGATCCTGACCGATCGGGGGCTGGTGCCGGCGTTGACCGCGTTGGCCGGTGACGCGCCGTTCACGGTCGTGGTGGACGCCTCCGAGCTGGGCGAGCTGCCGGCGGCGGTGGAGTCGGCGGCGTACTTCGTGGTCGCGGAGGGGTTGGCGAACGCGGTGAAGCACGCCGACGCGGACGAGTGCGTGATCACGCTGCGGCGGTCGGACGACGTGTTGGCGCTGTCCCTGAGGGACGACGGGCGGGGCGGCGCGGACCCGTCCGGCTCCGGTCTGGACGGGTTGCGGCGCCGGGTCGAGGCGTTGGACGGCACGATGGAGGTCACCAGTCCACCCGGTGGGCCCACCACCGTCCTCGCGGAGCTCCCATGCGCATCGTGATCGCCGAAGACCTGCTGCTGCTCCGCGACGGCCTGGTGCGGATGCTGACCGACACCGGGCACACCGTGGTCGCGGCCGTGGACAACGCGCCGGAGCTGGAGCGGGCCGTGCTGGAACACCGGCCGGATCTGTCCATTGTGGACGTCAGGTTGCCGCCGGGCTTCCGGGACGAAGGGCTGCGGGCGGCGCTGTCCGTGCGCAAGCAGGACCCGAAGGCGCCGATCCTGATCCTGTCGCAGTACGTCGAGCGCACGTACGCCACCGAGCTGCTGGCCGACGGCAACGGCGCGATCGGCTACCTGCTCAAGGACCGCGTGACGGCGTTGGACGAGTTCCTGGACGCGCTGGAGCGCGTGGCCGCCGGCGGCACCGCGATGGACCCGGAGGTGATCCGCCAGCTGTTCGCCCGCAACACCCGCGACCAGCGGATCACCACCTTGACCGCACGTGAGCGCGAGGTCCTGGCGCTGGTGGCGCAGGGCCTGTCCAACTCGGCCATCTGCGCCGAGCTCGTGCTCGCGCCGCCGTCGGTGGAGAAGCACATCAGCAACATCCTGACCAAGCTGGACCTGCCGCCGGCCGACAACACCCACCGGCGCGTCCGAGCCGTCCTGGCCTACCTGAACCAGTGACTCTCCAGCACCCCGAGAGCGCGTTTGGGTGAGGTGGGGGTGGGTGTGGGAGGCTGGGTGGACGCAGCCCGCGTCCGGGTTGCCCGCCCACGGTTCACGCATCCGGCGCCCGAGCATCGACGGGGCCGGCAGTTGATGCCGCTTCGCGCGCACGGCACGTCTTCACCGCTCTCGCTCCGCCTTACGGCATGACGTCCACACCACCCGTGTGGCGTGCGTGGCCGTCCCGACTCACCCCCACGGGAGCACGTCATCAGCATCTCCACACCGCTGCCGCCGGCCGTCGGCGCGCCTCGCGCGCTCACCGACGTCTACGGTCCGGGCATCGCGGTCTGCGCACGACCGGCCGTCACCGCCGCCAACCGGCACCGCAACACCGTCGACGCGCTCTCCGCCCGCCCGATCGCGATCGCCGGTGACACGCCGGTGATCTGCAGCGCGGGTGGCACGGACCCGGAACTGCTGGCCCAGCTGCGCGACGGCGGCCTGCCCGTCGGCGACGACCTGCGCGACTTCCGCGACGAAGCCGGGTTCGCCGCCCGCGTCGGCGAGGCGATGGCCGACGGCCTGCCGATCTCGATGGAGTACCCGCACCCCACCGCGCTGTGCCCGGATGAACGCGTGGTCAAGACCGCCCACCTCGTCGGTCACCTGAACAACAAGGCCACCATCGGCACGTTCGTCGCACCGCGCTTCCACGCCCGCCGCAGCGTCGTCACCCGCGCGGAGTTGGCCGGGGCCGCGCCGGCGGAGGAGTCCTGGGTCCTCAAGGCCGCCACGAACGACGCGCACGGCGGCAGCCTCGACGTCTACCTGCACGAGGCGGGCGACCGGGTCGACTTCCCGGCGTTCACCGACGTGCTCGGCGAGTTCGTGGTCGAGGAGTACCTGTACCTGGCGCGCAACTGGGGCGTCCAGCTCTACGTCGGCCCGGACGCCGTCGCCCGCCTGCTCGCCGTCACCGAGCAGCGCGTCGACGACACCGGCGTCTACGTCGGCGGCCGGTTCGGCCTGGTCAGCCCGCTGCCGGTCGACCTGCTCGCGGAGTGCCTGGCGATCACCCAACGCGCCGCCGACCTCGGCTACCGCGGCCTGTGCAGCCTGGACTGCGCCGAGACGCTCGACGGGCAGCTGGTCGTGCTCGACCTGAACTTCCGGATCACCAGCGGCTCGATCCCGCTGCTCGCCCTCCAGTCCGTCCGACCGGACGCCCTCGACGGGTGCGCCGAGTCGGTCAAGCTGACCGCGGCCGCACCGCTGGCCGAACTGCTCGCCCACGTCCGACCGTCGCTGAACGCGGGCGGCGTGCTCGTCACCTCCGGCCACGACACCACCCGCACCGACAACCCGGTGGTGCTCAGCACCCTCCAACTGCTGGTCTTCGGCAACGACCCGGACGACGTCACCGCCCGCCGCAGCGCGCTGGAGTCGTCCACCCGATAAGAGCCCGCTACGCCCTCCTCCTCTCCAGGCGCTAGGAAGGACACATGTCGGACGACGCCGCGGCCATCGCCGCGGGTCGACGGGTGGATCGACTCGGCACGCGGGAGCCTCAAGACGGAGACCGCCCGGCGGATCGCGGAAGCGGCCGTGGCGCTGTCGCCGCTCGCCTGGCGCGACCGGTAGCGGTCAGGTCGAGGCGCGGACGACCAGTTCGGTGGGGAGGATCGAGGCGGCCGGTGGTTCGCCTTGGATCTGCTCCAGCAGGAGGCGGACCATCTCGCGGGTGATGCGCTGGAACGGTTGCCGCACCGTGGTCAGCGCCGGGCGGGTGGAGGTGGCGATGCTGGAGTCGTCGAAGCCGCCCACCGCGACGTCGTCGGGCACGCGCCGGCCGGAGTCGTGCAGCACGTTCAGCGCACCCGCCGCCATCAGGTCGGACGCGACGAACACCGCGTCCAGGTCCGGCGCACGGTCCAGCAGGGTGGTCATGGCGGCCTCGCCGCCGGCACGGCTGTAGTCGCCGTGCGCGATCAGGTCCGCGGTGGCGTCCGCACCCAGCACGTCCCGGTACCCGGCGAGCCGCTCCACGCCGCCGGGGGTGTCGGGCGGGCCGGTGATGGTGGCGATCCGCCGCCGTCCGCGCGAGCGCAGGTGCTCCACCATCTGCCGCGCACCCGAACGGTCGTCGGCCGCGGCGTAGGCGACCTGGCCCTCGTGGCCGATCGGCTTGCCGCAGGCCACGACCGGGATGCCCGAGTCGCGCAGCTCGTCCAGCAGCGGGTTGCCGGTGTGCGACGACACCAGCAGCACGCCGTCCACGTGACCCGCGGCGATGAACCGGCTGGTCCGCTTGCGCTCCACCTCGGTGCTGGCGGTCATGAGCAGCACGGGCACGTCCAGCTCGGCGAGCTCCTGCGTGCAGCCCTGGAGCAGGATGCTGAAGTTCGGGTCCTCGAACAGCCGCTGCTGCGGTTCGGTGAGCACGAACGCCACCGAGTGCGCCCGCTGCGTGACGAGGCTGCGCGCGGCCGGGTTGGCGACGTACCCGGTGGTCCGCACGGCCTTCAGCACGGCCTCCAACGCAGCCGGGCTGACGTTGCGCCCGCCGTTGAGCGCGCGCGACACCGTGCCGCGCGACACCCCCGCGGCGGCCGCCACGTCGTGGATGGTCGGCCGGTTCCGTGGCGCCCTGTTCCCGCTCATGACTCCCTCATGCTTTCACCGCTCCGGAGAGCAAGTCGATGCGCCAGTATCGCTGCAAGGTCAGGAACAGCGCGATCAGAGGCACCACCGACACCAGCGAACCGGTGACGACCAGGGTGTACAGCGCGGGCGTGGTGTTGCCCTGCTTGAGCATCGTGTAGAGCCCCAGCGTGACCGGGAACTTCCCGTCGTCGCCGAGCATGATGTAGGGCAGCATGAAGTTGTTCCAGATCGACACGAACTGGAACAGGAACACCGTGACCAGGCCCGGGACCATCATCGGCAACGCGATCGAGCCCAGGATCCGCGCCTCGCTCGCGCCGTCCGTGCGGGCCGCCTCCACCACGTCCTCGGGCACGGACGCGGCGGCGTAGATGCGGGCCAGGTAGATGCCGTACGGGCTGATCACGCTCGGCAGCAGCACGGACAGGTAGGTGTCGGTCAGGCCGATCTCCGCCATCAGCAGGTACTGCGGCACGGCCAGCACCACGGCGGGCACCAGCACGCCCGCGATCAGCGCGTTGAAGATCAACGCCCGACCCCGGAACGCGTACTTGGCCAGCGCGTACCCCGTGACGCCGGACAACGCCGCGGACAGCAGCGCGCCCACCCCCGCGTACAGGGCGGAGTTCGCCATCCACTGCCAGAACACGCCGCCGCGGTAGCCGTTCAGCTCACCGAGGTTCGCCACCAGCGACGACCCGACCGACAGCGTCGTCGTCGAGAACAGCTCACCGGTGCTCTTCGTCGCCGCGATCAGCACCCACGCCACCGGGAACAGGCAGTACGCCGCGCCCACCAGCAGCACGAACGTCGGCAACCCGCCCAGCCGCGCCCTCACCGCTCACCCCCGAACGCCCGCGACCGCGTCACCCGCAGCAGCGCGAACGAGATCACGAACATCACCACGGCGATCAGCACCGACGTCGCGGCGGCGGAGTAGAGGTCACCGCGGCCGAACGCGTCCTGGTAGACCTTCATCAACGGCGTCCAGGTGAGCGAGAGCGAGTTGGTCAGCGGCGCCAGCGTGGTCGGCTCGGCGAACACCTGGAGCGTCGCGATGATCGAGAACAACGACGTCAGCACCAGCGCGGGCGCCAGCAGCGGGATCTTGATCCGCACCGCGACCTGCCACGGCGTGCAGCCGTCGATGCGGGCCGCCTCGTACAGGTCGCGCGGGATCGACCGCAACGCGGTGTAGAGGACGACCATGTTGTAGCCGACACCGCCCCACACCGCGATGTTGGCCAGCGCGAAGTAGATGCCGGTCGGCGAGAGCAGGTCCACGCCGGGCATCGACAGCGCCCGCAGCGCCTGGTTGAACGGGCTGGTGCCCGGCAGGTACAGGAACCCCCACAGCAACGACGCGATCACGCCCGGGACCGCGTACGGCAGGAAGATCGCGATCCGGCTGAACCCGCGGGCCCGCACCCGGTCCTCGTCCAGCAGCAGCGCGAACACCAGGGCCAGCCCCAGCATCGTCGGCACCAGGATCGCGCCGTAGCCGAGCACCCGCAGCGCGCCCGCGCCGAGTTCGGCGTCGGTGAGCGCGCGCACGTAGTTGTCCAGGCCGACGAAGACCTCGGACCGGCTGCCCTTGCCCAGCCCCAGCCCCTTGACCTCGGTGCGGAACAGGCTCAGGTAGACCGTGTAGGCGATCGGCAGCGCGAACACCAGCAGGAACAACACCACCGCGGGGGCCACGAAGGCGTACGGCGCCACCTTCGGCGCCGCACCACCCCGCCCGGGCACACGAGTCGCCACGGGGTCAGCCGCCCACCGTGAACCCGTTGGCCTTCATGTCGTCCACGGTCGCGCTCTGCATCTTGGCCAGCGCGGGCACCAGGTCCGTGCCACCGCTGATCGCCTCACCCATCGCGTTCTTGTACGCGGTGTAGGTGACGTTGACGTTCGGGCCCCACGTGAAGCCGGACGAGGTGGCGGCGATCTTCGCGGCCTGGCTGTAGAAGTCCGGCTGGTTCGGGAAGAACGCGGGCGGCTGGGACTGCGACTGCTGCGCCGACGTCGCCGCCGGGTAGATGCCGCTCTCCTTGACCAGCGCCTCGACGGCGGTCGGGTCGGTGTTCAGCCAGATCGCGAACTCCGTGGCGGCCTTCTGCTTCTTCGAGCCCGCCGTCACGGCGGTGGTGGAGCCGCCCCAGTTGCCGGTGCGCGGCGCGGAGGCGTCCCACTGCGGCATCGGCGTCATCGCCCACTTGCCCGCCGTGCTCTCCGCGTTGCCCATGAGCACGCCCGGCGCCCACACCGCGCTCAGCCAGCCGATCTGCGTGCCGTCGTTGAGCGCCTTGTTCCACTCCGGCGTGTACATCGGGGACTTGTCGATCACGCCCTCGGCGATCAGGCCGCTCCAGTACTGCGCGACCTTCCTGGTCGCGGCGTCGTCCACGGAGACCTTCCACGCCTCGCCGTCGACCGACCACCACGACGCGCCCGCCTGCTGCACGAGGCCCGCGAACCAGCCCGGGTCGTTGGACGAGAACGTGCCGAGGAACTTGTCCGGCGCCTTGGCCCGCAGGTCACGCGCGGTCCGCGCGTACTCGTCCCAGGTCGTCGGCGCCTTGAGGCCGTACTGCTCGAACAGGTCGGCGCGGTAGTAGAACATCATCGGGCCGGAGTCCTGCGGCACGGCGTAGACGCCGCTGCCGCCCAGCGTGACCTGGTCCCAGATGCCGGGCGCGAACTTGTCCTTGGCGCCCGCCGCGCCCTCGGCGATGTCGGCCAGCACGTCGTTGCTGACCAGCGTCGGCAGCGCCTGGAACTCCACCTGTGCCAGGTCCGGCGGGTTGCCGCCCTTCGCGCTGGTCAGGAGCTTGGTCACCAGGTCGTCGCCCTGGGCCTGCTTGCTCACCACGACCTTGACGTCCGGGTGGGCCGCGTTCCACTTGTCGACGACCTTGTCGATGTTGGGCGCCCAGGCCCAGAAGGACAGTTCGACCGGGCCGTCGGCGGCCTCTTCGCCGCCACCGCCGCAGCCGGCGAGCAGGGTGAGGCCGAGTCCGAGTGCCAGGGCCTTCTTCGCGATGTCGAGTCGCATGAGGTCTCCGGGGGTTCCGCGTCGCTGACGCCGCTGCCAGCGAGAACCGCGCTGTGAACGTGCACAGTAGTTGTCTGGGCGTAACGCATGTCAACCACTTGACACCCTGTCTTATCTGCACCGTAATCTGCGATCAGACCGTGCACGTTCACAGCCACTGGAGTGTTCATGACGTTTGTGGTGCCTCGCCAGGCCGACGAGCGGGCCGCGGAGGACCCGGTCGCGCCGCGGATGCCGGTAGGCGTGGACGGGCTCGTCTACGGCGGGGACTACAACCCCGAGCAGTGGCCGGAGGAGGTGTGGGTCGAGGACGTCGCGCTGATGCGGCAGGCCGGGGTCAACCTGGTCAGCGTCGCGATCCACGCGTGGGCGGCGCTGGAGCCGCGGCCCGGCGAGTTCGACTTCGGCTGGCTGGACCGGCTGCTCGACCTGCTGCACGGCGCGGGCATCGCGGTCAACCTGGCCACGCCGACCGTCGTGCCGCCCGCGTGGCTCTACCGCGCGCACCCGGAGATCCGACCGGTCACCCGCGACGGCACGGAGCTCGAACGCGGGTCGCGCGCGACGTTCTGCCCGAGCGCACCCGCCTACCGCCAGGCCGCCGCGACCATCACCCGGCAGCTCGGCGCGCGCTACGGCGAGCACCCGGCCGTGGCGCTGTGGCACGTGCACAACGAGTACGGCGCACCGGTCGGCGCGTGCTACTGCCCCGAGTCGGCGGCGGCGTTCCGGCGCTGGCTGCGCGCCCGGCACGGCACGCTCGACGCGCTCAACGCGGCCTGGGGCACCAGCTTCTGGGGCCAGCGCTACGGCGAGTGGGCCGAGGTCGAGCCGCCGCGCCGGTCCGGCACCACCGGCAACCCGGCGCACGAGCTGGACTTCGCCCGGTTCTGCTCCGACGAGCTGCTGGCCTGCTACACGGCCGAGCGCGACGTCCTGCGCGCGCACTCGACCGTGCCGATCACCACGAACTTCATGACCACCAACTGCAAGTCGATCGACTACTGGCGCTGGGGCCGCGAGGTCGACGTGGTGGCCAACGACCACTACTTGACCGCCGAGGCCGACCGCAACCACATCGACCTGGCCATGTCGGCGGACCTGACCCGCGCGGTGGCGGGCGGGCGGCCGTGGATGCTCATGGAGCACTCCACCGGCGCGGTGAACTGGCAGCCGCGCAACATCGCCAAGCGACCCGGCGAGATGCGCCGCAACAGCCTGGCCCACGTGGCGCGCGGCGCGGACGCGGTGATGTTCTTCCAGTGGCGCGCTTCCCGCTTCGGCGCGGAGAAGTTCCACTCCGCGATGCTGCCCCACGCCGGCACGCGCAGCAGGCTGTGGCAGGAGGTCGTGCGGCTGGGCGGCGACCTCGGCGCGCTGCACGAGGTGCGCGGCAGCCTGGTGCGCGCCGACGTCGCCGTGCTGTGGGACTGGGAGTCGTGGTGGGCGCTGGAGCTGGACTGGCGGCCGTCGGTGGACCTGTCCTACCGGGAACGGGTCGGCGCGTTCTACGAGCGGCTGTGGGACGCCCGGCTGACGGTGGACTTCGTCGCGCCGGAGGCCGACCTGACCGGCTACCCGCTCGTGGTCGTGCCGTCGCTGTACCTGATGTCGACGGCGGCGGCGAAGGTGCTGCACGACTACGTGGCCGGCGGCGGCACGCTCGTCGTCTCGTACTTCTCCGGCATCGTCGACGCGAACGACACCGTGCACCCCGGCGGCCACCCCGGCGCGCTGCGCGACGTGCTCGGCCTGGAGGTGGAGGAGTTCCTGCCGCTGCGCGCCGGCGAGGAGGTCTCGCTGGACGGCGGGCTGCGCGGTGACGTGTGGGCCGAGCACGTCCGGCCGGCCGGCGCGGAGACCGTGCGCTCCTACCTGGACGGTCCGGCGGCGGGCGGTCCGGCGGTGACGCGGCACCGCCTCGGCGGGGGCACCGCCTGGTACGTCTCGACCCGGCTGCGCGGGGAGGCGCTCGACGCGGTGCTGAGCGAGGTCTTCCCGGGCGCCGGCATCGAGGTGCGCGACGACCTGCCGCGCGACGTGGAGGTGGTGCGCCGCCGCGGCTCGGACGCCGACTACCTGTTCGTGCTCAACCACACCGACGCCGAGGTGCGGCTGGCCGCGTCCGGCACGGAGCTGCTCACCGGGCGGCACTGCGAGTCCGAGCTGATCGTCCCGGCGGGCGGCACGGCGGTGCTCAGGTCCTGAGCGCGGTGCGCCGGGGCCGTCCACGCGGGACGGCCCCGGTCAGCGCGCGGCGAGCCACCGGCCCCACGTGGTCCGGCGCACCTGCCGCTGCGGGTGCTCGGCCACGTGCAGCAGGAACTCCGCGCGCAGCCGCACGTCCGGGTCGTCGTCCGCGAGCAGGCTCCGCATCCGCTCGTGGAACCGGTCGTCCGCGATGTGCCGGACCAGCCGCGCGTACATCCAGTCCTTGCAGCGGTAGCGGCGGCGCAGCACGTCGGTGAGCAGGTCCGTCATCTGCGGCCGGATGGTCTCCGGCACGCCGCCCCTGGCGAGCGCGCGCAGCAACGACGCCTTGCGGCCCCACGCCGACCACAGGCGCGAGGCGGGGGCGCCCCACTCGTCCGGGTAACGCCCTTCCCAGACCAGGTAGAGCAGCACGAACGGCGCGTGCCGGTCCCGCAGCTCTTGGTCCTCGCCCCACGCCGACGCGGTGAGCTCCATGATCGTCTGCCCGTGGTGGTACCGGAAGGCGGCACGGGCCTGGTCCATCTCGGCGGCCAGGTGCGGCTCGCTCGGCGCGGGCGTGCCCGCCCGCGCCCACACGTCGTTCGACCACCGCAGGGCGTCCGCCGCCGCCTTGATCAACGCTTGGTGCCGGGCCAGGGCCTCCCGGCGGACGTCGTCGTCGCGCGACGCCAGGCCCCACACCCACGATGGGTCTCCCACGAACTCCGTCGCCACGGACGTGATCCTCGCACCTACTACCCCCTCGTACGCGGTACTGCGCATTCCGTAGTACCCTCGTTCGCACACCACCGGGAGAGGCACATGGACACCAGCCAACTGCTCAAGGGGGTGCTGGACCTCGCCGTCCTTGCCGTGTTGCGCAAGGAGGACGGGTACGGCTACGACGTGCTGCGCAGGCTCCGCCAGGGCGGCTTGGACGGCGTCGGCGACGCGTCGGTCTACGGCACCCTGCGCCGGCTCTACAACGCCGGGCTGCTCACGTCGTACGTCGTGCCGAGCGAAGAGGGCCCGCACCGCAAGTACTACAGCCTCAACGAGCCGGGCCGGGAACGGCTGCTCGAATCGGGCAAGACCTGGAAGTCGTTCGCGCGGACGTTGGACGACCTGTTGGGGGAGGGTGCATGAGCACGCAGACGAACACCGAGGTCAAGCACTACCTGGACGCCATGCGCGACGCGCTGGCCGACCTGCCCCCGGCCGAGGTCGCCGAGATCATGGACGACGCGGGCGCGCACGTGGTCGAGGTCGCCGAGGAGATGGGCGACGAGTTCTCGGCCGCGGCCCTGATCGACCGGCTCGGCACACCGCGCGCGTACGCCGAGGAACTGCGCGTCGCGGCGGGGTACCCCTCCCCCTCGTCGGCCGCGGCGGGCGGCGGCGACCGGTCGACGGTGCTCGCCAGGTTCGCGCTGTGGAGCCTGCTGGCCGCCACGGTCGTGGCGTTCGGCTTCGCCGTCACCGACGGCGACATCGTGGAGGCGGCCTTCCTCTTCGGCCTCTGCGGCGCGGCCGCCATCGTGGTGGTGTTCCGGCAGAACGGCCTGGTCGCGCAGATCGCGACGCTGCCGGAGACCGTGGCCGCCAAGGACGCGCTGACCCGCACCGGGCAGTCCGACCTGCGCCGGTGGTTCGCGTCGCTGCGCCCGTTCCAGGCGGTGTGGTGGATCATCCGCGCGCTGCTGATCGGCTTGGGCGGCGTGCTGGTCTACCGGTCGGACATCACCTTCTGGCCGGCCGTGGCGCTGGCCGCGGTGTCGCTGGTGGCCGGCCCGAAGGCGAGGACCGACCGCCGGTGGTTGTGGATCACCCTGCCCGCGACCGGGTTCGCCCTCGGCGTCCTGCTGCTGTTCCTCGGCAAGGTGGTGTCCGTGTTCGCCATCTACCCGCTCAGCACCGCGCCGGTCTCGTACCAACCGGCGCAGCAGGTCCGCGAGAACGTCTACGTGTTCGACAAGGACGGCAAGCCGCTCACCGACGTCCACCTCTACGACGAGGACGGCCGCCCGCTGAACGCGCTGTGGTACGGCTGCGACGGCGAGAGCCGTGACGACAACCGCTACCCCCGGCCCCGCGTGGTCCGCGACCAGACCGGCTGCCACGAGGAGACGGGCGTCCCCTTCACCGTCGTGATGCCGACCGTGCCCACCAGCACGACCCCACCGTCGTCGGTCACCCCGTCGCCCTCCACGACGACGACCGCGCCCACGACGGTGACGACCACGGGCTGACGCGACGGCGCCCCGTCACCAGGGGGTTGGCGGGGCGGTCGAGTCGCGGACGACCAGGTCGGTGGCCAGTTCGACCCGGTCGGAGGCCGGTGTGCGGCCGGCGATCAGGTCGGCCAGCATCCAGCCCGCCTGCAGGCCCATCGCGGCCAGCGGTTGGCGCACGGTGGTCAGGGCCGGGGTGCCGCGGCGGGCCGCCGGGAGGTCGTCGAAGCCGACGACGCTGAGGTCCGCGGGCACCGACAGGCCCGCGGCGCGGGCGGCTTCGACCACGCCGAGGGCCTGCTCGTCGTTGGCCGCGAAGACCGCCGTCGGACGGTCGGGCAGGCGCAGCAGCTCGGCCGCCTCCCGCCGGCCGCCCTCGCGGGTGAAGTCCGCGTGCCGGACCAGGGCGGGGTCGGGCGCGATGCCGGCGCGGCCGAGGGCGAAGCGGTAGCCGTCCACGCGGGCACGGCTGCACAGCACGTCACGCGGGCCGCCCACGACGCCGATCCGCCGGTGCCCGAGCGACAGCAGGTGCTTCACCGCCGTGACGCCGCCCGCCCGGTTGGTGGCCGCGACGCTCAGCAGGTCCGGCGTGGCCGCGTCGACGGGGTCGATGTGCACCAGCGGCACGCCGGCGCGCGCGAGCACCCGTTCCTCGGCCACGCTGATCGGGCACGTCACCAGCAGCACGCCGGCGCGCCGCGCCTCGACCAGGTCGGTCGCCCACGACGCGCCGCGACCGCCGGCCGAGGACATCACCACGTCCAGCCCGGAGTCGACGACGCCCCGCATCACCTCCATGGCCCACGCGCTGTTCAGCGCGGGGAACACCAGCTCCACCAGGGGCGCGGCGGGACGCGGCCGGTCACTCCGCGCCCGGTGCACGAGGCACGTGCGTTCGAGGATCCTCAGCGCGCTCACGGCTCCGACACTATCGGAAATCATGCGAAACACAACGAAGCTCTGAGCTGCACCGATTCACCAGGGACTCCGAACAACGGCGACTCGGCACCCCGAAGGCGCAATAGGCTTTCGCAAAAGTTTCGAAAGGCGGGGGCAGCCGGCAGAATCCCTCACCGTCCGAAGTCGACGGTGGGAGGCAACGCGGTGAAGTACCTGATGCTGATCTACGGCAACGAGCAGGTCTGGAACAGCGTGGACGCGGAGGAGTTCGCCAAGCTGGTCGCCGACGTGGACGCGTTCAACGCCGACCTGCGGGAGTCCGGCGAGCTGGTCGACTCGCAGGGCCTGGTGCCCCGCCCGCGGTCGGTGCGCATGGCCGGTGACGCGCCCGTCGTCACCGACGGCCCGTACCTGGAGGCCAAGGAGTACGTCGGCTCCTACTTCGTGGTCGACGTCGACAGCGAGCAGCGGGCGATGGAGATCGCGGCCTCCTACCCGGCCCTGCGCTACAGCCGCGGCCTCGGTGGCGGGCTCGAGGTGTGGCCCCTGATGCGGCACGGCGGCGACGACCTTTGACCGCCGTCGACCACCTCCTGCGCACGTTGACGCCGCAGGTGCTCGGCATCCTCGTGCGCCGGCACGGCGACTTCGCGCGGTGCGAGGACGCCGTGCAGGAGGCGCTGATCAACGCCGCCGGCACGTGGTCGCGCGACGGCGTCCCCGAACACCCCCTCGGCTGGCTCACCACGGTCGCCGCACGCCGCTACGTGGACCTGGTGCGCTCCGACGCCGCGCGGGAACGCCGCGAGCAGGCGCTGTTCGACGCCGTGCCGCGCGACGAGCTGCTCGCGCCGCCGCCGGACGCCGAGCCCGCGCGCGACGACCTGCTGGAACTGCTGTTCCTGTGCTGCCACCCCGCGCTCACGGCGCCGTCCCAGATGGCGCTGACCCTGCGGGCCGTCGCCGGGCTGACCACCGCCGAGATCGCCGCCGCGTTCCTGGTGCCGGAGAAGACGATGGGCCAGCGGATCTCCCGCGCCAAGCAGCGGCTGCTGGAGGCGGGCGCGCGGTTCGAGCCGCCCGCCGACCGCGACCGGGCGCCGGCGGTCGTGCTGCACGTGCTCTACCTGCTGTTCAACGAGGGCTACAGCGCCAGCGCCGGTCCGCGGCTGCGCCGTCCCGACCTCACCGAGCAGGCGGTGCGGCTGACCCGGGAGCTGCACGAGCGGCTGCCCGACTCCGGCGAGACGGCGGGCCTGCTGGCGTTGATGCTGCTGACCGAGGCCCGCGGCGCGGCCCGCACCGGCCCGGACGGGGTGCTGGTCCCGTTGGCCGAGCAGGACCGGTCGCGATGGGACCGCGCGGCGATCGCCGAGGGCGCCGGGCTGGTGACCCGCAGCCTGGCGACCCACCCCCTCGGCCCGTACCAGGTGCAGGCGGCGATCGCGGCCGTGCACAGCGAGGCGGCCACGGCCGAGGACACCGACTGGCCCCAGATCCTCGCGCTGTACGACGTGCTGGAACGCCTCGCGCCCAGCTCGGTCACCGCGCTGAACCGGGCCGTCGCCCTCGGTGAGGTGCGCGGTCCCCGTGCCGCCCTGGACGTGGTCGCGGAACTGGAGCGCGGCGTCCTGGCCGGCAACCACCGGCTGCTCGCCGTGCGGGGGCACCTGCTCGAACGGGACGGTGACCGCACCGCCGCGAGCGAGGCGTTCCGGCAGGCCGCACGGCTCGCGGGCAACGTCGCCGAGCAGCGGTTCCTCCTCCTGCGGGCGGCCCGATGCGCCGCCGCGAAAAATTCTTCCGCGCCGATGTAGAAGTCGCGTCGCCGGCTCCGATCCCCTCCCGAGCGACCCCGCCGGGCGTCGCCGGGAGGAAGGAACGCAGCCATGACCAAGGTGACCGCGCAGCTGTCGGTGTCCCTCGACGGCTTCTACGCCGGACCGCGGCACGAGGGCGGCGGCGACTGGCTGGGCTCCGCGGAGGCCGCGGCGTTCTTCCGCGTCACCCGCTGGGCGATCAGCGCGATGGCGTGGCGGGAGCGGCAGGGCATCGCGGGCGGCGAGCAGGATGTCGACTCCGACGTCATCCGGGAGAGCTTCGAGGCCGCCGGCGCGTACGTGATGGGCCGGCGCATGGCCGACGGCGGCGAGGTGCCGTGGGGCGAGGAGCCGCCGTTCCGCGCACCGGTCTTCGTGGTGACCCACCGGCCGCGCCAGACCCTGGAGCGCAAGGGCGGCACCAGCTTCACCTACGTGACCGACGGCGTCGAGAGCGCGGTGGCGCGGGCGAAGGCCGCCGCCGGCGGCAAGGACGTCGCGATCGCCGGCGGCGGCTCGCTGGTCCGCCAGGTCATGGCCGCGGGCCTGCTGGACGAGCTGGAGCTCCACATCGTGCCGGTCGTGCTCGGCGAGGGCCTCCGGCTGCTGGACGCCGACCTCGGGTTGGGGCACAAGGAAGGCATCGAGCTGACGCCGACGCGGGTGCTGCACACCCCCGGTGTCACCCACATCCGCTACACGGTCGAGGGCCGCGCCCCGCTCGTCCTGGACGACCGGGGACGCGGCAACTGACGCTCCGGTGCGGCGGGGCCACTCCCCCGCCGCACCGGACAGGGGTCTACCCGAACGTGACGACCAGGCGGCCGTCCGAGGCGTAGGACCAGCGCAGCGCGCCACCGTAGGAGGCGCAGCGGGAGCCGTTCGTGCCGCTCCAGAACTGGTTGGTGCTGTCGACGCTGCCGACGGTCTTGTCGTTGGTGCCGCTGCCGCTGCGGCAGGACGTGTTGCCGCTGAACACCGAGGAGCCGCCGTCGAAGCTGAAGTTGCGCTCGGCGTTGTCGATGCTGACGTTGTCGGACACGGTCATCGTGCCGAGGTTGCGGTTGTAGGTGAAGCCGTGCTTGCCGTTGTCGTAGGCGATGTTGCGGCGGATGACGTGGTTGACGCCGATGTCCTCGCCGCCGAGCTTGTAGCCGTTGCGGTCGCCGTTGCCGGCCTGGCCGCCGTTGCTCAGCGTGCCGTTCTCGTAGGCCAGGGAGTCCTCGATGGTCACCGCGCCGATCGGGCCGGTGTCGGTCTTGGTGTAGAGGTCCCAGCCGTCGTCGATGTTGTTGTGCGCCACGGCGTAGCGGAACACGTTGCCGGGGCCGGAGGTGAGCTTCGCGGCGAACCCGTCGGCGTCCTCGCCGTCGGAGTCGGCGTTGTCGTGCGACTCCGCGCTCAGGATCAGGTTGTTGGCCGGCCACTGGTCCTTGGGCGTGGTGGACAGCATCCGCGACAACTGCAGCCCGGTGTCGCGGTTGAAGCGCGTGACCGTGCGCTCGAAGACGTTGTTGCTGCCGCCGATGAAGATGCCGTTGTCACCGGCCCGCTCGACCACGATGCCGCGCACGTGCCAGTAGTTGCCGTTGACCGCCAGGCCGCGGTTGGCCGGGTCCTCCGCCTGGGCGGAGAAGTTCAGCACCGGGGTCTCGCCCGGGTAGGCGAACAGCTCGGTGCGGTCGCCCGAGGCGCCGTTCTTGCCCTGCGGGATGGTGACGGTCTGCGTGAAGCGGTAGGTGCCGCCGCGCATCAGGATCGTGCCGCCGGCCGTGATGCGGCTGATCGCCGAGGTGAGCGTGGTCGGGTCGGCCTGCGTGCCGGCCGCGCCGTCGGTGCCGTTCGGCGACACGTACAGCGCCGAGGCCGGCGGCTGGGACGTGGTCGTGGTGGTCGTCGTCGTGGTCGTGGTCGTGCTGGTGGTCGTGCTGGTGGTGGTCGTCGTCGTGCCGGTGGCCGGGGTGAACGCCCACTGCTTGGAGACGACGCTGTCGCAGGAGTTCTGCTGCACCAGGGCGCCGATCGCGGTGGAGCTGTCCTTGACGTTCATGCACTTGCCGCCGTTGGCGTTGACCACGCGGTAGTTGCCGCCGATCGCCGTCACCGCCCAGACCTGGCTGGAGCCGCCCGTGCACGTCTGCTGCTGGATCGCCTTGCCCGCGCTGGTCGACGCGTCCTGCACGCCGACGCACAGGCCGGTCGCGGCCGACGTGATCCGGAACCCGCCGCTGACCGCGGTCAACGTCCACCGCTGGGCCGCGACGTCACCGCACGCCTGCTGCCGCAGCTGCACGCCGCTGGTCGACCCGGCGGCGTCGAGGCAGTGCCCGCTGGCGGCGTTCTTCACGGTGTAGGTGCCCGCGCCGACCGCCGCTTGCGCGGACGTGGCGAGCGGCCACGCCGCGAGCGTGGCCGCCAGGGCGACCACGGCGCCCACCGCGGCCACACCACCGCGGACGGCCCGCGGTCGTACAGCCCGCGTCGCTGCGGGCTGCTCCGATGTGCTCATGCCGACTCCACTTCCGAAACGATTCCGGCGGCCACCGCCGACTTCTCGCGCACGACCGAAAGCGGCGAACACCTCGTCGATTCACAAATATGACCACCGGGCAGGGAAAGCTATTTCACTTCGGATGCTAGGAGCTGCGGCACATCCGGTCAACGCCGCAGATTCGCTTTTCCACCCGAAATACGCGCTGGTCACACTCGTGAACAAATTCGACCCGAAACCGGTCATGAATGTGAACGAACGACGTTCGGTGAAACGCCGCTGCCCCCTGCCGACCGCGGTCGGCAGGGGGCAGCGGGAACGAGCGCCCGGTCAGCGCGTCGTGCAGAGCTTTCCGTTCAGGAAGTACTTCACCGGTCGCACGTTCGGGCCCTGGTAGCTCCCGACGAACCCGGCGGTGGTCGACGCGCCCGGCGCCAGGGTCGCGGTGTTGGCCACGGACACCTGGTAGCCGGTCTGGGCCCAGGTGGCGTTCCAGCCGCTGGAGACCTGCTGCCAGGTGGTGGGCCAGGTGTAGGTCAGCGTCCACCCGGCGACGGGCGTCGTGCCGGTGTTGGCGATCTCGAGCTCGGCCACGAAACCGTTGCCCCAGTTGGTGCTCTCCCGGTAGGTCACCGCGCACGTCGACGTGGCCGGGGTGCCCGTGGTGAAGGTCAGCGGCGGCGAGGACCACGACACCTTGCCGGCGTTGTCGCGCGCGACCAGGTTGACCGTGTACTTCGTCCCGGGCATGAGGTTGGCCGCGGTGAAGGTGGTGCCGATCGTCTCGCCCCACTGATCGGTGCTCGCGCCGTTGGCCCGGTGCACCTCGTACTTCACGCCGGCGGGCGGCGCGGGCCAGGACAGCGTGGCGGTGCGGTCGGTGACCGAGTCCACCACCGGGCGGGCGGGTGCGGCCGGACCGGTCGCGGAACCGTTCGGCTTGAGCACGAGGGTGGTGATCGAGTACGGCGGCAGCGTCGCCGTGGACGACGAGCCGGTCGTGGTCGAGATGCCGGTGTCGCCGTTGGCGAAGGTCAGCACGGTCGCGTCGGCGGCGGCCGAGTAGCCCGCGAACCGCAGGTCGACGGTCTTGGCGGCGTCCGGGTCCTGGTTGATCAGCATGACCGCGAGGCCGCCGTCGGGCCGCCGGGCCGCGTGGCTGCGCACCAGCGGGTCGGTGGAGGTGGTCGTGACGAGCTGGTCGCCGGGGCGGGCGAAGCGGGACACCATCGAGATCGCGTGGTAGGGCGCGAACGGGGTGTTCAGCGCGGGCTGGCACACCGTGCCGTCGGCGGTGCAGTTGCCGCTGGAGAGCAGGCCGTAGTCGTCGTAGTCGGGGTGGCCCGCGATCTCGCGGACCTGGCCGATGCCGTTGTGGACGTTCCACCAGTCCACGTTGAACACGCCCTGGCCGATCATCGTCGCGTAGGCGTCGGCGGCGAACAGCGCGCCCGGCTGGGTGTTGCGGCCGTAGGAGGTGTTCACCTCGGTCAGCGCGATGCCGAGGTCCTTGCCCGCCAGGCGGCGCGACTGCTCGCGCACCAGGGCGACCTGGTCGTTCACCCGGTCGGTCTTGGCCAGCACCTGCGCCGCGGTGTCACCGCTCGGGTACCAGTGGATGATGCCGAAGTCGACCACGGGACCGGCGATCGACAGCACGACCTCGTTCCACGACGCGGAGTCGCCCGCCGCCGTGATGCCGTCCGGCCACTCGCCCGGCGTGGTCAGCACCGCGCCGATCTTGATGGTCGGGTCGACCGCCTTCATGGCCGTGGCGTAGTCGCGGACGAGGGTGGCGTAGTAGGTCGGGCTCTTGTCCGGGTGGTGGTCGGCCTCCCAGCCGGAGCCGTAGTGGCCGTTGCCGTAGTTCTCGTTGCCGATCTCCCAGTACTTCACGCCGTAGCGCTTCTCGACGTTGGCGTAGCGGACCCAGGCCGCCGCCTCCTCCGCCGTGCCGGTGCCGTAGTTGGCGGTGACGATCGCCTGCCCGCCGGCCCTCCGGACGCCGCCCATGAACGTGTCGAAGTCGGTGTTGGGCGCCACGTACCCGCCGGGCGCGGTGTGGTCGGCCCAGTGGTAGATGTCCGAGTACGACCCGCCCGGGTAGCGCATCGCCTTGACGCCCGCGTCCTTGAGCAGGTCGGCGACGGCGTCGCTGCCGAGGTGGGTGTCCCAGATGGCGTGGTTGACCCCGGTGGCGGCCTCGTGCACCACCTCCAACCCCGCCCTGGTGTTCACCGTGACGGTGGCGGCGGCGTCGGCCTGCGCCGGCGAGCCGGTGGTCAGCACGACTTGGGCGACGACGAGCGCGGCGAGGGCCGGCAGCACGACGGGACGCGGTCTCATGGGGAATTCCTCATCGACGGTGATGATCTGGGAGCGCTCCCAAACTGTGCGGCGCGCCCTGGGACTTGTCAATGACCAGGATCGAAGCGCTTCGCCACCATCATCGAACGTCGTACAACCGGCCTACCGCCCCCTCTGCCGCTTCGCCCAACGGGACGCGTCCGTCAACCGCGGGCGGTCGCCGTGACCCCGCCGCTCGCGCCCATGCGAGAACGGTCGGCCGCCACCTGCCCGCGTGCGCCGACCAGGACCTCGTGCACGTCTCGACCAGGGAAGGGATGGTGCCGATGCTGCGGGAGAAAGCGCCGGCCGAAGCATTGGCCCACGCGGCGGACCTCGCCGATGGTGCGGTCGATTCCGCCGAGCAGCCGCGCGCCTCCCTGCCTCCGGTGTCCTAGGACCGAGTGCGGCGTTGGGCTCGATCAGGCCGCGTCGCAGCGGCCAAGTCGGTCGACGCGCATCGACCGATCGGTTGATCGTCGGCCGGCCCCGGCGGATGCGCGCGATCGGTCGGACCGTCGATCCGCGCCCACCCGTCCGCACCCGAGGCTGGGCCCATGACTCACACGACTGCCGCGGTGGGGCCGGTTTCCGCCGGGGAACGGGTGCTCGCGCCCGACCTGGCCCGAGGCCTCATGCTCGCCCTCATCGCGCTGGCCAACTCCGTGCCCTACCTCTACGGCCGCCAGTACGGCGTGCGCCAGCACATCGTCGAGCACGGCCTGCTCGACCGGCTCGCCGGCGTCCTCAACGTGACCTTCGTCGGCGGCCGCGCGTACCCCCTGTTCGCCGCCCTCTTCGCCTACGGCGTCGTGCACTCCTACCGGCGCCGGCGCGAAGCCGGGGTGGACGACCGCGAGGCCAAGAGGCTGCTGCGGCGGCGCAACCGTTGGCTGATCGTGTTCGGCGCGGTGCACGTGGTCCTGCTGTTCCCCGGCGACATCCTGATCAGCTACGGGATCCTGGGTTTCCTCGTCCTCGGCTGGCTGCGGGCGTCGGACCGCAAGCTGCTCGTCGCCGCCGGGCTGTGGCTGGTCGTCGTGGCGTTGGTGCAGGGCGCGTCCGAGCTGGCGCCGGCGACCGGCGGGCGGCACCACTTCCTCTCCTTCGAGACCGCGGACCCCGTCGAGGCGGCGGTCCTGCGACCGGCGGAGTGGCTCCTGACGCCGTTCGGGATGATCGGCGTCGGCAGCGCCGCCCTGATCGGCACCTGGGCGGCCAGGCGCACCGTGCTCACCGACCCGGCCGCGCACCGCCCCCTGCTGGTCCGCACCGCCGTGATCGGGCTGGCGGTGGCCGTGGCGGGCGGGTTGCCGATCGCCTTGGCGGTGGGCGGGTTCTGGCACCCGACGGCCCCGATCACGCTGTGGGGCATCGCGGCGCTGCACGCGGTGACCGGTGTCGCCGGCGGTCTCGGGTACGCGGCGCTCATCGCGTTGGCGGCGGTCCGCCTCGACCGGCGGCGGGGACCGGTCGTGCGGCTGCTCGAAGCCGGCGGCCAGTACTCGCTGAGCTGCTACCTGTTCCAGTCCGTGGTGTTCGTGGCGCTGCTGGTGCCGTACACGCTGGGGCTCGGCGCGACGCTCGGCACCGCCGGGCTCTCCCTGGTCGCGCTCGGCACGTGGCTGGTCTCACTGCTCCTCGCCGCACTGCTCCGGCGCACGGGGAGGCGTGGCCCGGCGGAGGCCTTGTTGCGCCGCCTGACTTATCGCCGTGCGGCGGCGAAGATGTCGGCGTGACGACGGTGGACGAACGGCTGGGCTTGTTGCGGGAACGGCGGTGGAACCAGACGTGGGCGTTGGCCCCGCTCGGCCTGCTGCTCCTGGCGTGCGCGGTGTCGGTGGCGACCGACCCGCGCGGCTGGGCGCACCACGCGGTCACGCTCGCCATCGCCGCCGGGCTCGCGGTGTGGCACTGGTGGTTCGTGGTGGCGCACCCGCAGTGGTGGGACCGCTGGGTGTGGGCGATGGCCGCGTACTTCGTGGGCATGCTCGCGTTCAGCTGCGCCTTGGTGGTGCGCAGCGACGCGTTCCTGATGTTCGTCCCCATGTGCTACGTGCTCGCGTTCGTCGCCCTGCCCGGGTGGCGCGCGTACGCGGGCGTGATGGCGGCGAACGTCCCGTTCCTGCTGGTCTCCGGAACCGACGTGCGCCAGTCGCTGATCAACATCGCCCTGGGCACGCCGCTGGCGGCGCTGATCGGCGGCGTCATCAGGGCCATGGAGCGGGAGGCGATCCGCCGCCGGGAGACCAACGCCGAACTGGTCGCCGTGGCCGCGGAGAACGCCCGGCTGCACGGTCTCCTGGTCGAGCAGGCCAGGGCCGCCGGTGTCGCCGGCGAACGCGCGCGGCTCGCGCGGGAGATCCACGACACCGTCGCCCAAGGGCTGACCGGGATCGTCACGCAACTGGAGGCGATCGACGAGCACGCCGTCCCGCCGGGCCCGGTGCGCGCCCGGCTGGAGATCGCCGGTGAGCTGGCGCGCACCAGCCTGGTGGAGGTCCGGCGCTCGATCGAGGCGCTGCGACCGGGACCGCTGCAGGACGCCCGCCTGGGCGACGCCGTGCGGCAGGCCGTGACGACGTGGCGCGACCAGTACGGCGTGCCGGCCGCGTTCACCGTGACCGGCACGCCCCAGCCGCTGCACTCGGAGGTCGAGGTGACCGTCCTGCGCGCCGCCCAGGAAACCCTGTCCAACGTGGGCCGGCACGCGCTGGCCGGGCGGGTGGACGTCACGCTGTCCTACATGGAGGACGTGGTCGTGTTGGACGTGCGTGACGACGGGACCGGGTTCACGCCCGGGGAGGACGGCGGCTTCGGGCTCACCGCGCTGCGGGAACGGGTGCGCGCGTTGGCAGGCGGCGTCGACATCGAGTCCGCGCCGGGCGGCGGCACGGCGGTCAGCGTCACCGTCCCGGCGATCGGGGTGGACCGGTGACGCCGCTGCGGCTGGTGGTCGTCGACGACCACCCGGTGGTGCGCGACGGGCTGCGCGGGATGCTCGGCACGCAGCCGGACCTGGAGGTCGTCGGCGAGGCCGCCTCCGGGACCGAGGCGCTGACCGTGGTGGCCGCGGCCCGGCCGGACGTCGTGCTGACCGACCTGCGGCTGCCCGACCCCAGCGGCGGCGTGCTGATCCGGATGCTCCTGGACCGAGTCCCCAGCACCCGGGTCCTGGTGCTCACCACCCACGACACCGACTCGGACGTGCTGCCGGCCATCGAGGCGGGCGCGATCGGCTACCTGCTCAAGGACGCGCCGCGCGAGGAGCTGTTCCGGGCCGTGCGCGCCGCCGCGCGTGGCGAGACCGTGCTGGCGCCGTCCGTCGCCGCCCTCCTGCTCGCCCGCATCCGGCCCGCGCGCCCGCTGACCGAGGCACGGCTGAGCGCGCGCGAGCGCGAGGTGCTCGCGCTCGTGGCCGAGGGGAAGACCAACCGCGAGGCCGCCGCCCGCCTCTACATCAGCGAGGCCACGGTGAAGACCCACCTGCTCCACATCTACGCCAAGCTGGAGGTCACCGACCGCGCCTCGGCGGTGGCCGCCGCGTATCGGCGGGGCGTCCTGGACGGGTGAACTACGCCTCGTCGTCGAACCGCGCGCGGGCGCGTTCGACGTCGGCCATGTTGACGGTGGTCCAGCGCAGCAGCGCGTCGATCAGGTCTTGCAGCGTCGTCCCGAGGGGCGTGATGCGGTACTCGACGGCGATCGGCCGCGAGCTGATCAGGACGCGCTCGACCATCCCGTTGCGCTCCAGGCGCCGCAGCGTCGCGGTGAGCGACTTCTGCGTCACGACCGGGATCGCCCGGCGCAGCTCGTTGAAGCGCGAGGGACGCCCGCACAGCTGGTCGAGCACCTGCAACGACCACTTGTCGAGCACCTGGTCGAGCAGCTCGCGGTGCGGCGCGGCGATCTGAGGGCTCCCGGAGGCCGGCTCGGTGGTTTCCTGCATGACACCTAGTCTCGTTGAAGTTCCCTTCGTGTACCAGGTAGACCTTGGATACCACCAACTACCAGCGTGAAGGACTTCCCGTGACCGTGCGGTTGCTGACCCCCGAGGGCATGTTCCAGCCCGTCCCCTACCACCACGTCTCGATCGGCACGGGCACCCGCCACGTGCACGTCGCCGGCCAGATCGCGCGGGACGCCGAGGGGAACCCGGTCGCGACCGGCGACCTCACCGGCCAGGTCGCCCAGTCCCTCCGCAACACCGCGCGCGGCCTGGCCGGCGCGGGCGCGGACTTCTCCGACGTCGTGCGGCTGAGGTTCTTCGTCACGCACTGGAGCCCGGAGAAGATGGACGACTTCATGGCGGGCATCGCCGAGGTCGCGGACGAGCTGGGGATCCCCCGCCCGTTCCCGCCCGTGTCGCTCATCGGCGTCGACTACCTGTTCGAGCCGGACGTGCTGGTCGAGGTCGAGGCGTTCGCGGTCCTCGACTGACCGGCGAACCGCAGTCCACAAAGGACTGTCGACGGGAGATCGCCCGCTGACCTGGTGGCGCTGGTCAGCGGGCGATCACGCCGAGGAGGACCTACCGGGCGATGGCGTAGGCGCTGGAGCCGGGGGGGGGGGGGGCGGGGGCCCGGGGGGGGGGCGGCGGGGGGGGGGGGGGGGGTCGGGGGGGGGGGGGGGGGGGGGGGGGGTGGGGGGGGGGGGGGGGGGGTTGGGGGGGGGGGGGGGGGGGCGGTAGGGGTGGCCATACCTTGCGGGTCCGTGGCTGCACGGTGGGGTTGGGGGTGTGGTGGCGGAAGAGTGGCGGCATGGTTC
>NZ_JBEOVG010000078.1:0-44299 GCF_040295345.1 Actinosynnema sp. NPDC002837 | reverse complement strand
AAGCCGGGCAGGCTTGGCGGACGCTTTTCCCGCCAGGCCTGCCCGGCTTTGGCCTGCCTGGGGTGCCCGTAAGGGCCCCATGTCAAATCGAGCCGGACTGAAATCGTCGATCCGAGCCAGCCTCAACCACCGCACCTGCACCAGATTGCCGGACACCGCACCACCCCGCCGGGGATCGCAAGCTGATCGCAAGGTTCGACGCGGGCGTTTCCGAGCCACCGCCCCCCGCACCACCACAAGAATCCCGGGTTGCCCCACCCCGCCCCACCACCCCGCCCCACCACCCGCACCACCACCTCGCACCACCACCCCGCACCACACCCGACGAGGAAGTCGATCCCCGCACTGTGACCGCCATCCCCGGTGACCACCACGTGTCCGCGCTCGTCCTGATCTGCGACCACTGCGGACGTGTGCACAACCGGCCCGATGAGGCCGCCACCAGATGGCCGGCGCTCTGGGCACAGGCCGTCGCCGCGGGCTGGCACGGCCTGGACCGCCCGGTCGGCCCTCACTTCTGCTTCCGCTGCACCGCCTGACGGGCCGCTCCCTCCCGCCTCTCCCGGCCGCTCCCTCCCACCGCGGCCTCACCGCGCCCCAGGCGGCCTCCAACCGTTCATTGCCCAACCCCGGATACAGTACGGGGGTAGGGTGCGCGCCTGGCCCCTCCGTGGGTGACGCCAGTCACCCCACCTGACGTCCGAGTTGACTCAGGTACCCCCCAGGGGTATGAATATCCCTGACGGGCACGCAACAGGTGACCGAAGGGAGTGGACATGCGGGGTTACACCTCCGGCAAGGACGACGTCCTCAAGCGCTTGCGCCGGGTCGAGGGGCAGGTCCGCGGGCTGCAGCGGATGGTCGAGGACGACGAGTACTGCATCGACGTCCTGACCCAGATCGCCGCGGCGACCAAGGCGCTCCAGGCGGTCTCCCTCGGTCTGCTCGACGAGCACCTGAAGCACTGCGTAGCGGACGCCCTCACCCAGGGTGGCGAGAACGCCGACGCCAAGGTCCGCGAGGCGAGCGACGCGATCGCCCGCCTGGTGCGTTCCTAGCGGCTGCGCACGCCACCCGAGTCACACCGGATCAACGAACCAGGAGCACCCGATGGCCGAGTCCACTTTCACCGTCACCGGCATGACCTGCGGCCACTGCGTCGCCTCCGTGACCGAAGAGGTCACCAAGATCGACGGCGTGACCGGCGTGAACGTCGACCTGCCGACGGGCGCGGTCAAGGTGACCAGCGCCGCCCCGGTCGCCGAGGCGGACGTCCGCGCGGCCGTCGAGGAAGCGGGCTACGCCCTCGCGGGCTGACCCACGACCACCCCGATCAATCCCGACCAGGACCTGATCACGGCACAGCAGCCGAACCCCGGAGCCCGTCGGACGTGACGGGCTCCACCAGTCTCGAGGACTGACCAATGAACACAGCAGCGAAGCTCTCCGCCTACGGTGCGGTACTCGCCCTGGTCGCCGGTGGCGCCTGGGCGGCCGGTAGCGCTGTCGGTCCCTTCGCCGTCGAAGCCGCTCCGAGCGGCCACGACGACACGTCCGGTGCTGAGGGCGCCGGCCACGGGGACGACCACAGCGGCACCGTCGCGGAGACCGCGCGCAACGACCAGCCCGCGGGGCTGGCGTCGTCCAGGGGCGGTTACACCCTCACGCCCACCGACACGACGCTGACCACGGGAACCGACTCCTTCTCCTTCCGCATCCTCGGCCCCGACGGCGCGGCGGTCACCGCCTACGACGTCGAGCACGACAAGCGGATGCACCTCATCGCCGTCCGCCGCGACACCTCCAACTTCCGGCACGTCCACCCCGAGATGGCGCCTGACGGCACGTGGACCGTGCCGCTGGACCTGCCCGACGCCGGCAGCTACCGCGTGTTCGCCGACTTCAAGCCCACCGGTGGCGAAGGGGTCACGCTCGGTGTCGACGTCAACGCGGCGGGTGCGTTCGAACCGCGCGCCCACGAGCCGTCGCGCGTCGCCGAGGTCGACGGCTACCAGGTCCGCCTCGACGGCGACCTCGTGCCCGGCAAGGCCTCGCCGGTGCGGCTGACCGTGAGCAAGGACGGCGTGCCGGTCACCGACCTGCAGCCCTACCTGGCGGCGTACGGTCACCTGGTGGCGTTGCGCGAGGGCGACCTGGCCTACCTCCACGTGCACCCCGAGGGCGCTCCCGGTGACGGCAGGACACCCGCCGGCCCGGAGATCGCATTCGTCGCCGAGGTGCCGTCGGCCGGTGGCTACCGGCTGTTCCTGGACTTCCAGCACGACGGCGTCGTGCGCACGGCCGAGTTCACCGTGGGCACCGACGGCGCCCACGCCGAAGGGGCGGAGGAGGAGCACGGCCATGGCTGACACCCGGATCGAACTGGCGATCACCGGCATGACCTGCGCCTCGTGCGCGGCCCGGATCGAGCGCAAGCTGAACAAGCTCGACGGCGTGACCGCGACGGTGAACTACGCGACCGAGAAGGCGCGCGTCACGTTCCCCGCCGACCTCGACCCCCGGACCCTGGTCGAGCAGGTCGAGGCAGCCGGCTACCAAGCCGCCCTGCCCCCGCCCACCCCCTCGACCGACACCCCGGACACCCCCAACGACCCGACCGCCAACGACCCGACCGCCGTGCTCCGGCAGCGGCTGCTCGTGTCCGCGGTCCTCTCCGTCCCGGTGATCCTGCTCGCCATGGTCCCGGCGCTGCAGTTCACCTACTGGCAGTGGATCTCCCTCACGCTGGCGGCGCCGGTGCTGGTCTGGGGCGCGTGGCCGTTCCATCGCGCCGCGTGGGCGAACCTGCGCCACGGCGCGGCCACCATGGACACGCTGATCTCGATGGGCACGATCGCGGCGTTCGCCTGGTCGTTGTACGCGCTGCTGTTCGGCACCGCGGGCACGCCCGGCATGACGCACCCGTTCGAGCTGACGATCTCGCGCACCGACGGCGCCGGCGCGATCTACCTGGAGGTCGCGGCCGGGGTGACGACGTTCATCCTGGCGGGCCGCTACTTCGAGGCCCGGTCGAAGCGCCGTGCCGGCGCCGCCCTCCGCGCGTTGCTCGAACTCGGCGCGAAGGACGTCGCCGTGCTCCGCGACGGGCGCGAGGTCCGCGTCCCGATCGGCGACCTTGCGGTCGGCGACCGGTTCGTGGTCCGGCCGGGGGAGAAGATCGCCACCGACGGCGTGGTGGCCGAGGGCAGCTCGGCGGTCGACGCGAGCATGCTGACCGGCGAGTCGGTGCCGGTCGAGGTCGGTCCCGGTGACGCGGTGGTCGGCGCGACCGTCAACGCGGGTGGTCGGCTGGTGGTCCGCGCCACGCGGATCGGCGGCGACACCCAGCTGGCGCAGATGGCCAAGCTGGTCGAGGACGCGCAGAACGGCAAGGCGCAGGCGCAACGGCTCGCCGACCGGATCTCGGCGATCTTCGTGCCCGTCGTGATCGCCCTCTCGGTCGGCACCCTGGCGTTCTGGCTCGGCGCGGGCGGTGGCGTGTCGGGCGCGTTCACGGCGGCCGTCGCGGTGCTGATCATCGCGTGCCCGTGCGCCTTGGGCCTGGCCACGCCGACCGCGCTGCTGGTCGGCACCGGGCGCGGCGCGCAGCTGGGCATCCTGATCAAGGGGCCGGAGGTGCTGGAGTCGACCCGGCGCGTCGACACCGTGGTGCTGGACAAGACCGGCACCGTCACCACCGGGCGGATGAGCCTGGTGTCGGTGCACACCGCGCCCGGCGTCGACGAGGACGAGGTGCTGCGGCTGGCCGGTGCGCTGGAGCACGCCTCCGAGCACCCGATCGCCAAGGCCGTCGCGGCCGGTGCCCTCGAGCGGACGGGCGAGCTGCCCGAGGTCGAGGGCTTCCAGAACCTCGAAGGACTGGGCGTGCAGGGCGTGGTCGACGGGCACGCGCTGATCGTGGGGCGTGAGCGCCTGCTGGCCGAGTGGAGCGTCCACCTGGACGGTCCGCTGGCCGAGGCCAAGCGTGCGGCGGAGGAGAAGGGGCGCACCGCGGTCCTGGTGGCGTGGGACGGCGAGGCGCGAGCGGTCCTGGTCGTGTCGGACACCGTGAAGCCGACGTCCGTCGAAGCGGTCCGCCAGTTCCGCGCGCTCGGCCTGACCCCGGTGCTGCTGACCGGTGACAACGAGGCGGCGGCCCGCGCGGTCGCGGCCGAGGTCGGGATCACCGAGGTCATCGCCGAGGTGCTGCCGAAGGACAAGGTGGACGTGGTCGCCCGGCTCCAGGGCGAGGGCAAGGTCGTGGCGATGGTCGGTGACGGCGTGAACGACGCCGCCGCCCTCGCGAAGGCCGACCTCGGCCTGGCCATGGGCACCGGCACCGACGCCGCGATCGAGGCGAGCGACCTGACGCTCGTGCGGGGCGACCTGCGTGCGGCGGCGGACGCGATCCGGCTGTCCCGGCGGACCCTCGCCACGATCAAGGGCAACCTGTTCTGGGCGTTCGCGTACAACGTCGCCGCGCTGCCGCTGGCGGCGGCCGGGCTGCTCAACCCGATGATCGCGGGTGCCGCGATGGCGTTCTCGTCGGTGTTCGTGGTGTCGAACAGCCTGCGGCTGCGCGGGTTCCGCAGCACCGCGACCACCGACTCGCGGCCGAGCCGTTCGGCGGAGTCGGCGCAGGACAAGGTGCCCGCCGCCGTCTGACCGCGCCGCACCGTGGCCCGGAGCCGAACGTGGCTCCGGGCCACTTCACGTGCACCTGAGGGTTGAACTCGAGGGCCTGAGCGTTCGACACGCAGGATCTGAGCGTTCGACACGCGGGGCTTGAACGTTCGACACACGGGTCAGTGCGGGGGTCGCCAGAGCGGGCGCAGGAGCGGGCCGCCCTCGGGGAGGGCGATCGGGGCCCCGGACGGGGTGAAGCCGTGCCGGGCGTAGAGCGCGGCGCTGCGCGCAGTGCTCGCCTCCAGGTACACCGGTTGGCGCTCGGCGTCGGCACGGCTGAGGCGGTGGCGCAGGATGGCGCTGCCCACGCCTCGCCCCCGGCTCTCCGGCACCACCGCCATCGACGCCAGGTACAGGTGCGGCACGTCGGGGTGGGGGAGCGCGACCGCCGCCGCCATCCGCCGCAACGCCGGGTTCGCCCGGGCCTGTTCCGCCAAGGCGTCCGCCTGCCGCCGCAAGGGTTCGGCCGACTCCACCGCCATCCACGTGGACACGCCGACGACCACCCCGTCACGTTCGGCGACCACCACCTCCTGTTCGGTCAACGCGCGGGCCAGCCACTCGCGGAACAGCTCGGTGAAGTCGTGGCCGGTCATCGCCCACGCGGTCACCGCCTCGTCCGCGCACGCGGCCGCGAACACGGGGGCGATCCGGTCCAGCTCATCGACATCGGCGATTCTTTGTACGCTGTACACAAGAACAGTGTTTCCCAACGCCCAAGCATGTTCGACGGTATACGTCACACAACAGCAGCGTGACGAAAAGGAGGTCGACCGTGCGTTGCGCGCACTGCGGCACCGAACTCGCGCCGCCCACCCGGGGCCGACCGCGGCGGTACTGCGGCCGGGCCTGCCAGGCACGGGCCTACCGCGCGCGCAAGGACGGCGCGCACCCTCGACGGTCCTTTGTGGACAAAGTGCCCGCAGTGCCGCTCGACCGCGACCTGGTGGTCCGCACCGCCATCCAGCTCGCCGACGCCGAAGGGCTCGCCACCGTCTCGATGCGACTCGTCGCCGCCCGGCTCGGCACCTCCACGATGTCCTTGTACCACCACGTGTCCGGCAAGGACGACCTCGTCACGGCCATGGTCGACACCGTCCTCGCCGAGCACCGCCCACCCCCGCCCGACGCGACCGGCTGGCGCGCCCTGCTCGAACACGAGGCCCGCGAGGAGTGGGCGCTCTACCAACGGCACCCGTGGTCGCTGACCGCCCTCGCCACCACCCGCCCGCCACTGGGCCGCTCGCTCCTGGAGACCGTGGACCGCTTCCTCTCCGCCCTCGCCCTCGACCACCGCACCGCGCTCCCGGTGTACCTGCTGGTGAGCGGGTACGTGCAGGGCACAGCCCTGATGGCGGTGGCCGAGTTCGAGGCGGCCCGGGACACCGGCGTCAGCTCGCGCAGCTGGTGGCAGGCCCGGCTCGGCCGCCTCGGGGGCGTGGTCGGCTCGAACCGCTACCCCTGGCTCACCGAACTGGCCGCCGCCGACCCGCCGACCACCGCCGACCTGGACGGCTGGTTCGACTTCGGCCTGCACCGGGTCCTGGACGGCATCGCCTTCTTCCTCGAACCCGACGACCCCAACGCCCTCAACGAACCCGACAACACCCACGAGCCCCACGAACCCGACAACACCCACGAACCCCACAACACCGGACCCAACCCCCACGAACCCGGCTCACGCATGCCCGATCGCCGAGGTTGACTCACGCACGACCAACCGGCACGGCTGCCGGATCACCCCCGACGGCCGCCTCCCGTCCAACGCGTCGAACAGGTACCGCGCCGCCGTCGTGCCCAACCGCTCCAAGTCCAGGTCCACGGTCGTCAACGGCGGCCGGCAGTCGGCGGCGAAGTCCTCCCAGTTGTCGTAGCCGACGATCGCCACGTCCTCCGGTATCCGCTTCCCCAAGCGGGACAACGTGTCCGCGACCCCCGTCGCGATCTGGTCGTTGCCGCAGAACACCGCGTCCACCTCGGGATCGGTGGCCAGCAGCATCCGGGCCGCGTGCCGTCCCCAGCGCTGCGACCACTCGCCGTACAGCGGCGCGCCGCCCGCCAGCCCCAACCCGTGCTCGGCGAGCACCCGGTGCAACGCGGTCACGCGGTCACGGGCCGCGCGATACGTCTGCGGCCCGGTGATGTGGCCGATCCGCTTGCGCTGCAACGACACCAGGTGCTCCACCGCCAGGCGCGCGCCGCCCTCGTCGTCGGCGATCACCGACAGGTCGTCCGGGTCGCTGGACTCGCAGTAGACGTACACGACCGGCACCGGGATGTCGCGGGTCAGCGACGGCCGGATGTCGTTGTCGTCGCCCAGGATGATGAACCCGTCGACCTGCCTGGCCAGCAGCGTGCTGATGTAGTGCCGGCGCCGGATCGCGTCACCGCGCGCGTCGCACAGCAGCACCGACATCTGCTCGTTGGCCAACGCGTTCTCCACCCCCAGCAGGATCGGGATGGCGAACCGGCCGCCGAGCTCGTCGGTGAGCAGGCCGATGGTGCGCGTCCGCCCCGAGATCAACCCGCGCGCCAGGGCGTTGGGCTGGAACGACAACTCGGCGGCGGCCCGCAGCACGCGCTCGCGGGTGGCGGGCGCGACCTCGTCCCTGGCGTTGATGGCCTTGGACGCGGTGGAGATCGAGACGCCGGCCAGCCGCGCCACGTCGCTGAGGGTCACCGCGTCGGACCGCCGTCTGCCCATCGAAAGCCTTTCGAAAAGTTTGTCGAACGCCGAATCGATTGTAGGCGCTCTTCACGACCATGAACCGCCATCGTGGACGACGTTTCCGAGACACCACAAGGACGATTGCCGAAAAGGTTTTCGGCTGCCAGAGTGCTGGACGAGCACACCGGACCGCGGGAGGTTGGGATGACAGTGACGTCGCCGGGCACCACTGCCGTCGGGGGACGTCCCGTCGTGCCGTCGCGGGGGAAGCTGCGCCCGCTCGGCCAGGACGAGGTCCGCATCACCGGCGGTTTCTGGCGGGCCCGCCAGGACGTCAACGCCACCGCCACCATCCCGCACGCCCGGTCGTGGATGGACCGGCTCGGCTGGACCGGCAACTTCGCGGGCCCCGACGCCGGCTCCGCCACCCGCCGCGGCCGGGAGTTCACCGACTCCGAGGTCTACAAGCTGCTGGAGGCGATGTCCTGGGAGGTCGGCCGCACGGGTGCGCCCGGCGCCCTCGACGCGCAGATCACCGAGCTGACCGGCGCGATCGCGGCGGCCCAGGCGGCGGACGGCTACCTGCACACCGCGTTCGGCCGCCCGGGCCAACCCGCCCGGTACAGCGACATGCTGTGGGGCCACGAGCTCTACTGCACCGGGCACCTGCTGCAAGCCGCCGTCGCGCGGGCCCGCACCCGCGGCGGTGACGACGACCCGCTCCTGGCCGTGGCCCGCCGCGCCGCCGACCACGTCTGCGAGGCGTTCGGACCCGACGGCACGCCCGGCGTCTGCGGCCACCCCGAGATCGAGCTGGGCTTGGTGGAACTGGCCCGCCTCACCGGCGAGCAGCGCTACCTGGACCAAGCCGCCCTCTTCGTCGAACGCCGCGGCCACCGGACGTTGCCGCGCCACCACTTCGGCTGGTCGTACTTCAGCGACGACCGGCCCGTCCGGCAGGCGGAAGTCCTGCACGGCCACGCCGTGCGCGCGCTCTACCTGGCCGCCGGCGCGGTGGACGTCGCGGTCGAGACGGGCGACGACGAGCTGCTCCAGAGCGTCGCCGCCCAGTTCGACCGCACGTTGGCCCGGCGCACGTACCTCACCGGCGGCATGGGCTCGCGGCACGCCGACGAGGCGTTCGGCGACGACTTCGTGCTGCCGTCGGACCGCGCGTACTCCGAGACGTGCGCCGGGGTGGCCGCGATCATGCTGGCCTGGCGGCTGCTGCTGGCCACCGGCGACGGTCGCTACGACGAGGTGATCGAGCGGATCCTCTACAACGTCGTCGCGACCGCGATCGGCGACGACGGCCGGTCCTTCTTCTACGCGCACACCCTGCACCAGCGCACGCCCACCGCCGCGTTGGCACGCGACGAGGAGCAGTTGGGGTTCGGCGGCGGGCCGCGGGCGCCGTGGTTCGAGGTGTCGTGCTGCCTGCCGAACGCGGCACGCCTGCTGGCCGGGCTCTCGTGCTACCTCGTCACGGCCGACGACACGGGCGTGCGGCTGCACCAGTACGTCGACGCCGAGGTCTCCACCCGGCTCGACGACGGCCGCGAGGTGGGCTTGCAGGTGCGCACCGGTCTCCCCGACGAGGGCACGGTGGCCGTGCGCGTGACCAAGACCGACGACCAGCCGTGGTCGATCACCCTGCGGGTGCCGCGGTGGGCGGTGGGCGCGGAGCTCGTCACCACCCACGGGCGGCGGCAGGTGCCGGTGGGCGACATCGTGGTGTACCGGTCGTTCGCGGTCGGCGAGGAGATCCGGCTGGAGCTGCCGACCCGGCCCCGCTTCACCGCGCCGGACCCGAGGATCGACGCGACGCGCGGCTGCGTGGCCGTGGAACGCGGGCCGCTGGTGTACTGCGCCGAGTCCGACGGCGACGCCGACCTCGACGCGCTGCGCGTGGACGACACCGTGCCGCCGGTCGACGCGGAGGCGGGCGTCGAGGTCCAGGCCCGGTTCGACGCGCCGCGCCCGGACGCGTGGCCCTACGGACCGCCGGAGCCGACCGACGGCGCCACCGGGCCGACCACCCCGCTGACCCTCGTGCCGTACCACCGCTGGGCGCGCGGCGGCCCTTCGACCATGCGGGTCTGGCTGCCCAGGACCTGACCGACCCGGGACCCGACCGACCCGGGACCCGACCGACGCAGGACCCCGACCGACGCAGGACCCCGACCGACCACCACCTGATGACCCACCCGGACCGTGCTCAAAGGAGAGACCGGTGAAAACCAGAGGGCTTCGCATTGCCTCCGCCGTGGCGGCGGGTGTGCTGGTGCTGGCCGCGTGCGGCGACCAGCGGGCCGAGGGCCCGGCGGGCGCGGACGACGGCGCGGTGCTGACGCTGTGGACCCGCGCGGCGACCGAATCCGTCTCCAAGGCCTACGCCGACGCCTACAACGCCACCCACCGCAACAAGGTGGAGGTGACCGCCTACCCGAACGAGGAGTACCCGGCCAAGCTCGCGTCGGCGGCGGGCGCGAAGTCGCTGCCCGACCTGTTCGCGGCCGACGTGGTGTTCGCGCCCCAGTACGCCTCGCAGGGCCTGTGGGCCGACATCACCGAGCGGCTCGCCGCGCTGCCCGTGAAGGACCGGCTCGCGCCGTCGCACCTGAAGGCCGGCACGTGGGAAGGCGCGAACTTCGCGTTGCCGCACACGATCGACCTGTCCGTGCTGCTGTACAACAAAGACCTCTACGCCAAGGCGGGCCTCGACCCGGAGCAGCCGCCGCGCACCCTGCGCGAGTTCGCCGACCACGCCCGCAAGGTCGACCAGCTCGGCGGTGACGTCAACGGCACGTACTTCGGCGGCAACTGCGGCGGGTGCGTCGAGTTCACGCTGTGGCCGTCGGTCTGGGCGGCGAACGGCGACGTGCTCGACCCCGAGGGCGAGGAGGCGAGGGTCGACTCGCCGGAGATGGCCGACGTGTTCGCCCTCTACCGCGAGCTGTACGAGCAGGGCGTGGCCGCGCCCGCGTCGAAGGACGAGGCCGGTCCCACCTGGCTCGGCGCGTTGCAGAGCGGGAACGTCGGCATCGCGCCGGCGCCGTCGGTCTGGCTGGACGCGCTGGAGCAGAAGGGCCTGAAGCTGGGCGTGGCCCCGATCAGCGGGCTCGCCGGCGGCGAGTCGACCTTCGTCGGCGGTGACGCGCTCGGCATCGGCGCGACCTCGGAGAAGGCCGAGCAGGCGTGGGACTTCCTGTCCTGGACCACGTCCGACGAGGCGCAGGTCGAGGTCGTCGCCAAGAACAAGGGCGTGCCGACCCGCACCGACCTGGCGGAGAACAAGTACTCCTCGGCCGACCCGCGCACCGTGCTGGTCAACGGCCTGGTGGCCAAGGGCCGCACGCCGTACGCGCGCAACTTCAACGTCTCGTTCAACGACCCGCAGAGCCCGTGGCTGCAAACCGTCCGGGGCGCGCTGTTCGGTGACGCGGGCACGGCGCTGGCCGACGGCAACACCGCCATCACCAAGTCGCTCCAGCAGGGCTGAGCAGCCACCGGAGGCTCGGATGTCCACGACGACGACGTCAAACCCGGCAACGACGGCCGCACCGGGCGCGCGCGCACCCCGACCGCGTTCGGAGTCGCGACCGGCGCGGAGGGGCCGTCGGCTGCGCGCGCTCGTCGGGGCCGCGTACGCCGCGCCGACCGCCGTGGTGGTGGGGCTGTTCTTCCTGGTGCCGTTGGCGCTCGTGGTCTGGATGTCCCTGCACCGCTGGCCCTTGCTGGGCAAGGCGAAGTTCAACGCGCCGGCCAACTACAGCGGCATCGGCGAGGACGAGCTGCTCCGCTCCGCGGCCTGGTTCACGGTCAAGTACACGGTGGTCATCACGGTGCTGCTGTTCGTGGTCGCGTTCGGGCTGGCGCTGCTGGTGCAGCACCGGCGGCCGGGCGTCGGCTTCTTCCGCACCGCGTTCTTCCTGCCGACGGCGGTCGGGTTCGCCAGCGCGTCCCTGCTGTTCCTCGGCCTGCTCAGCGACGAGATCGGGCCGGTGACCGACCTGCTGTCGTGGCTCGGGCTGGTCGACGGGTACGTGTCGTGGACCAGCGGCAGCCCGGGCTCGGCGCTCGGGTCCGCAGTGCTGCTGGTGCTGTGGCGGTTCGCCGGGTTCACCATGCTGATCCTGCTGACCGGGCTGCACGCGATCCCACCGGACGTCTACGAGGCCGCCCGGGTGGACGGCGCGAACCGGTGGCAGACGTTCCGGCGGATCACGGTGCCGCTGATGCGGCCCACGATCGCGCTGGTGCTCACCCTGATGACGACCGGTTCGCTGCTCGCGTTCGACCAGTTCTGGATCCTCACCCGCGGCGGGCCGGACAACAGCACCACCTCGCTGGTGATGGTGATCTACCGGGAGGCGTTCATCCGGCTCGACCTCGGCTCGGCCGCGGGCATCTCGGTGGTGCTGCTGGTCGTGCTCGTGGTGTTCAACGCCATCCAGTTCCGCGTGCTGCGCCGGAGGTCGTCGTGAAGACCACCGCGGGCAACCGCCGGGGCTACTACGTCACCGGCACGGCGCTGGCGATCCTGTTCCTCTTCCCGCTGGTGTGGGCCGGGTTCGCGTCCGTGCGCACGGACACCGGGTTCGGGCTGGAGAACTACGCCCGGCTGTTCACCTCCGCCAACGGCGTGCGGCTGGAGCACGTGCTCAACAGCGTGGTCGTCAGCGCGCTCACGGTGGGCGGCACGCTGTTCACCGCCACCCTCGGCGGCTACGCGTTCGGCCGGTTCCGGTTCCCCGGCCGCGACGCGCTGTTCCTGCTCACGCTGGCGATCCTGATGGTGCCGTACGCGACGATCCTCATCGCCCTGTACGTGCTGCTGGGGTGGCTGGGGCTGGAGGACTCGCTGGTCGGGCTGAGCCTGGTGCTCATCACGTTCCAGCTGCCGTTCTCGGTGTTCATGATGCGCAACTCGTTCGAGGCCGTGCCGCTGGAGCTGGAGGAGTCGGCCCGGGTCGACGGCTGCACCAGCGCCGGCACCCTCGTGCGGATCATGCTGCCCGCCGTGCGGCCGGGCCTGGTGACCGTCGGCCTGTTCGCGTTCCTGACCTCGTGGAGCGAGTTCTTCGCGCCGCTGATCCTGCTCAACTCCACCGACAAGTTCACCACCACCCTCGCCGTGGTCAACATGCGGACCGCGAGCCACGGGTCGATCGACTACGCCGCCCTCGAAGCGGGGGTGGTGTTCATGGCAGTTCCCTGCCTCGTGCTCTTCGCCGCCATGCAACGCAGCTACGTCCGCGGGTTCACCTCAGGCGCCGTCAAGGGCTGACCCCGCTGTCCGATGCTGCTTCGTCCGGCAATCGGAAGGAAGATGATCGTGTCACGATCATGGATGAGAACGGTGCTCGGCGCGGTGGTCCTCGCGCTGGCGGTGAGCGGCGCGGGCGTCGCGCAGGCCGAGCAGGCGCGTGACGTCACGGCCGCCGCCAACCCGGCGACGTGGAGCCCGCCGTCGAACCTGGTGACCCCGCTGAACCAGGTGTGGTCGCACCAGGAGAGCACGTACGGCAACCTGCACGGGTTCCGCAACTACGGCTGGGACCAGGTCTTCGTCAACGGCGGCTACCTGAACTTCTGCGTGCGGTGGGACTCGTCGGCGCCGGTGAGCGCGTCGCTGCGCGACCGCATCCACGCCAAGCTCGCCGAGCAGTACAAGAAGTGGACGGACCTGATGGTGGGGCACAACAACTGGCCCTACGCGCAGGTGCCCGTCAAGGTCGTCGGCTGGGCCGTGCGCGACCGCAGCACGTTGCAGTGGAGCGACAACTCGGTCGACATCTACGTCAACAACATCCGGGAGAACGCGCCGCAGTGCGCCGAGCAGTGCGGCCGGTTCTTCGTCCGCGACGGCCAGTACCGCAACTGCCCCGGCGGGGTGCCCCGGCACTACGACCAGTCGTTGTGGCTGACCGCCGGCATGGGCGGCGGCGCGGGCGGCGACTGGGGCCAGCGGATGGGCAGCGAGTACTTCGTCAACAATCTCGGCAGCACGGACGTGACGATCCTGCTGCACGAGATCGGGCACACGTTCGGTCTGGACGACTTCTACGACTGGACGCCCACCGGCGTGTCGAGCTTCATCATGAAGGCCGGCAGCGCCCGGAACATCACCGAGTTCGACGCGTGGATGTTCCGCGACTGGTGGCGGCACCTGAAGAGCCGCTACGGCCGCTGAGCGACGCCGGCGCCCCCGCGGCCCTGCACCCCGGGGGCGCCGGCCCTCCTCCCCACCGCGAGTCCTGTGCCACCACGTCACGGAAGGTGACGCGCATGTCCATGCCCACTCCATCACGTCGTGCCGTGCTGCGAGCGGGCGCGGTGGTCGCCTCGGCCACCGCCCTGCCCGCCCTGAGCAGCACCGCCGCCGCCGCCGACCCGGTCGCCTCCGCCGCGAGACCGGACACGGGCGCGTCGGCGCACGCGTTCCCGCTCGGCGCGGTGACGCTGCTGGCCGGACCGTTCCAGACCAACACCTCCCGCACCCACGCCTACCTCAAGTTCCTCGACGCCGACCGGCTGCTGCACACCTTCCGCCTCAACGTCGGCCTGCCGTCGTCGGTCGTCCCCTGTGGAGGGTGGGAGTCGCCGACCACCGAGCTGCGCGGCCACTCCACCGGTCACGTGCTGACCGCGCTGGCCCAGGCGTACGCGAGCACCGGCGACACCGCGTTCCGCACCAAGGGCGACTACCTGGTCGCCCAGCTCGCCACCTGCCAGGACCGGGCTCAGGCCGCCGGGTTCAACACCGGCTACCTGTCCGCGTTCCCGGAGAGCTTCATCGACCGCGTGGAAGCACGCCAGCAGGTCTGGGCGCCCTACTACACCCTGCACAAGATCCTGGCGGGCCTGCTGGACATGCACCTGCTGGCGGGCAACGCCCAGGCGCTCACCGTGCTGACCCGCATGGCGGCGTGGGTCGGCTGGCGCAACGGCCGGCTGACCCTGGCGCAGCGGCAGAACATGCTCAAGACCGAGTTCGGCGGCATGAACGAGGTGCTGACCAACCTCTACCAGCTCACCGGCGACCCGGCGCACCTCACCGCCGCGCAGTACTTCGACCACGCCGAGATCTTCGACCCGCTGGCGAACAACGTCGACGCGCTCAACGGCTACCACGCCAACACCCAGATCCCCAAGGCGGTCGGCGCGATCCGCGAGTACCACGCCACCGGCCTGACCCGGTACCGCGACATCGCGACCAACTTCTGGAACATCGTGGTGGGCACGCACACCTACGCCATCGGCGGCAACTCCAACGGCGAGTACTTCAAGGCGCCCGGCCGGATCGCGTCGGAGCTGTCGGACCACACGTGCGAGTGCTGCAACACCTACAACATGCTCAAGCTGACCCGCCAGCTGTTCCGCACCGACCCGAGGGCCCACTACTTCGACTTCCACGAGAAGGCCCTCTACAACCACCTGCTCGGCGGGCAGGACCCGGCGTCCGCGCACGGCCACCACAGCTACTACGTGCCGCTGCGGCCCGGCGGCCGGCGCACGTACAGCAACGACTACCAGGACTTCACCTGCTGCCACGGCACCGGGATGGAGACCAACACCAAGCACTCCGACAGCATCTACTTCCACGCCGGCAACACCCTGTACGTCAACCTGTTCATCGCCTCCACGCTCACCTGGCCGGGCCGGGGGATCACCGTGCGGCAGGACACCTCGTTCCCCGAGTCGCCGTCCACCCGCCTCACCGTCACCGGGTCCGGCCCGATCGACCTGCGCGTGCGCATCCCGTCCTGGGCCGCCGGCGCCCAGCTCAAGCTCAACGGCGCGGTGCAGGACGTGCCGACCGTGCCGGGCACGTACGCCCGCCTGGACCGGACGTGGAGCAACGGTGACGTGGTGGACCTCAGCCTGCCGATGGCGCTGACCCGGGAGCCGGCGCCGGACAACCCGGCCGTGCAGGCGGTCAAGCACGGACCGATCGTGCTCGCGGGCGGCTACGGCACGACCGACCTGACGTCGATGCCGACGCTCCAGCCCGGGACCCTGCGGGCCACGACCACCCCGCTGCGCTACACGGCGACGGCGAGCACGGGCCAGGTGACGCTGCTGCCGTTCTACCAGGCCCACGGCCAGCGCTACACGGTCTACTGGAACGTCACCGACACGCCCGCGCCGCCGCCGTTCATCGCGCACTACCCGTTCGACGAGGCGGCGGGCTCGGTGGCGGCCGACGCCACCGGCAACGGCCGGACCGCCACCCTCGCCGGCGGCGCGCGGTGGACCACCGGGCGCACCGGCTCGGCGGTCGACCTCGGCGGGGCGGGCGAGCACGTGCTGCTGCCGGCCGGCCTGCTGGCGGGCGCCACGGCGTTCAGCGTGGCCACCTGGGTGTGGCTGGGCGCCGTGACCACGTGGGCGCGGGTGTTCGACTTCGGCGCGGGCACCAGCACCTACCTGTTCCTGACCCCGCGCGGCTCGGCCGGCGGCGCCCGGTTCGCCATCACCACCGGCGGCGCGAGCGCCGAGCAGCGCATCGACGCGCCGTCACCCCTGCCCGCCGGCGCGTGGACGCACGTCGCCGTGACGCAGGCGGGCAACCTGGGCGTGCTCTACGTCAACGGCGTCGAGGCGGCCCGCAACACGGCGCTGACCGTGCGGCCGTCCGCGCTCGGCAGCACCACGCAGAACTGGATCGGGCGCTCCCAGTACGCGGGCGACCCCTACCTGGACGGCGCCGTGGACGGCTTCCGGGTCCACGGCCGCGCCCTCACCGCCGCCGAAGTGGCCGACCTGCACGCGACCGGCCGCTAGCCACCACCCCCCACCGTTAGGACTCACCCATGCGCACCCGACATCGGGCGGTGAAGCTGGGCGCGGCACTCGCGCTCGTCGCCTCCGCCGCCGTCGCACCGGCCGCGTCCGCGGCCAACCCGATCATCACCAGCGTCTACACCGCCGACCCCGCGCCACTGGTCGTCGGCAACACCTTGTACGTCTACGCGGGCCGCGACGAAGCGCCCACCGGCACCAACAACTTCGTCATGCGCGAGTGGCGGGTGCTCTCCTCGACCGATGCCGCCACCTGGACCGACCACGGGGCGAAGGCGAACATCGGCACCTTCCCGTGGGCGGGCGCGGACGCCTGGGCCAGTGAGGTCGAGGCGAAGAACGGCAAGTACTACTGGTACACCTCCGTCAACGGCAACGGCGCGGGGTGGATGGACATCGGCGTCGCGGTCGGCGACAGCCCGCTCGGGCCGTTCCGCGACGCCAAGGGCGGTCCGCTGATCAGCGACGGCACGCCCAACTCGTCCGGGCTGAACATCGACCCGACGGTGTTCACCGACGACGACGGCCAGTCCTACATCTACTGGGGCGGCTACTGGGGCGCGCGGGCGGCGAAGCTCAAGCCCAACATGATCGAGTTGGACGGCGCGGTGATCACGCCGCAGGGCCTGGCGAACTTCTGGGAAGCGCCCTGGATGTTCAAGCGCAACGGCCTCTACTACCTGATGTACGCGGCCAACGACACCAACGGCTGCGTCACCGACTCCAACTACGCCTGCCAGCGCTACGCCACGGCCACCAGCCCGCTGGGGCCGTGGACGCACCGCGGCGTCGTGCTCGACCGGGTCTCCTCGACCACGAACCACGCGGGCGTGGTGCAGTTCAACGGGCAGTGGTACATCGTCTACCACAACGCCAACGCGCCCGGCGGCGGCAACTTCCGCCGGTCCGTCGCGGTGGACCTGCTGCACTTCAACGCCGACGGCACGATGCGCAAGGTCACCCAGACCACGACCGGTCCGCCGCCGAACCCCGGCGCCGACCCCGGCACGGGCACGAACCTGGCCACCTCGGCGACCGCGTCCACCTCGCACGTCTCGGCGTGGGAGTCACTGGCCGCGCTCAACAACGGCGGCACGCCCGCGAGCTCCGCGGACCGCTCGAACCTCGCCTACGGCAACTGGCCCGAGCGCGGCACGCAGTGGGTCGAGTACCAGTGGCCGACCAGCCGCTCGATCAACAAGGTGGCCACGTACTGGTTCGACGACGACCAGGGCATCGACCTGCCCGCGTCGTGCAAGGTCCAGTACTTCAACGGCAGCGGGTACGTCGACGTGCCCGGCCAGTCCGCTTGCGGCGTGGCGGGCAACGCGTTCAACACCACCACGTTCACCGCCGTGAACACCACGCGGCTGCGGTTGTCGATCACCTCGAAGCCCGACTTCTCGACGGGGGTGTTGGAATGGCAAGCCTTCCAGGCGTGACCCGACGGCTGGCGACCGCGGTGGTGCTCGGCGCGCTCCTCGCGCCGGTCCCCAGCGCCTCCGCCGCCCAGACCATCGGCTACCCGACGTTCAACGGACCTTCGATCCCCGCGCCGCCGGTCGGCTACAGCACCGGCAGCACGATGAAGGCCATCTACGACGCCGAGAGCGGCGGCACGGACTTCTGGATGGACCGCCTGCTCGCCCGCCCGGGCAACGACCCGGCGGGCCCGTGGCTGATGACCCGCGGTCGCGGCGCGTTCATGTACACCCACAACCCGGCCGTGATCGGCTTCGGCGGCAACGCCGCGTACTGGGACAACATCAGCAGCCAGAACGCCTACGCCGTCACCGTGGGCTCGGGGACGCTGACCGAGCAGGTGTCGAGCCGGTGGCAGGCCCCGAGCCACTGGAAGGGCGTCTACACCGGCACGGGCGTGCGGGTGGAGGTGGCGAAGTTCATCACGCACAACAACGTCGCCGTGACCAACCTGACCGTCACGAACACCGGCTCGGCGTCCGCCACCCTGCCGCTGCGCGTCACCTCGCCGTACGCGACCACGGTCAGCGGCGCGGAGCTGACCGGCTCGCGGCAGGTGAAGAACAACCTCACCACCATCCGGCCGCGGTTGTCCGGCGACGGGTTCACCGCCGCGAGCGGCGCGCTGACCAGGTCCGTCACGTTGGGCGCCGGCCAGTCGACCACCACCAAGGTCGTGATGGGCTTCGTCACCGACGAGATCCCCGAGTCGCTGACCGAGTACAACGCCTACCGCGGCCACTCGCCGTCGGTCGCGTTCGCCACCCACGTGCGCGACTACAACCGCTGGTGGGCCGACCACATCCCCTACATCGACGTGCCCGACCCGGCGATCAAGAAGAACGTCTACTACCGCTGGTGGCTGATGCGCTTCAACCACCTCGACGTGGACATCCCTGGCCAGGACTTCCAGTTCCCGGTCTCGATCGAGGGCGTCACCGGCTACAACAACGCGATCGCGCTGACCCAGCCGATGCACATCGACGACCTGAAGTACCTGCGCGACCCGGTCTACTCGTACGGTCCGTGGCTGTCGGTCGGCCAGTCGTCCAAGGGCGGCCGGTTCATGGACAACCCCGGCGACCCGGAGAACTGGTCCAACTCCTACACCCAGTACATCTCCGAGGCGGCGTGGCGCAGCTACCAGATCCACGGCGGCCAGCCCGCCATCGCGGGCAACCTGGCCAAGTACGCCGAAGGTGACGTGAAGGGCCAACTGGCCACGTTCGACACCAACAACAACGGCGTCATCGAGTACGACTGGGGCGCCATGACCGGCAACGACGCCGACGCGGTGTCGTTCGACTGGCGCGCGGGCAACCTCGACCGGGCCGAGACCGCGTACGTGTGGAGCGGCGCGTCGGCCGCGCAGCAGGCGTACGCGCTGATCGGCGACACGGCGAAGGCGAGCGAGATGCAGGCGCTGGCCGACCGGATCCGCAACGGCGTGGTGACCACGCTGTGGAACCCGTCGCGGCAGCTGCTGGAGCACAAGCACGTGGCCACGAACGCGCACGTGCCGTGGAAGGAGATCAACAACTACTACCCGTTCTCGGTCGGCCTGATGCCGAACACCGACCAGTACAAGCAGGCGCTTCGGCTGTTCGCGGACCCGGCCGAGTACCCGGTGTTCCCGTTCTACACGGCCAACCAGCGCGACAAGGCCGAGGCGGCGCAGGCGGGCCACCCCGGTTCGAACAACTTCTCCACCATCAACTCCACGGTCCAGTTCCGGCTGTACTCCTCGGTGCTGCGCAACTACCCGAACCAGTGGATGACCGCCGAGGACTACAAGAAGCTGCTCTACTGGAACACCTGGGCGCAGTACGTCGGCGGCAACACGCAGTGGCCCGACGCCAACGAGTTCTGGGCAAACTGGAACGCGGGCGCCAAGACCATCGACTACCGCTCGTGGATCCACCACAACATCCTGGGCAGCAGCAACTGGACCGTGGTGGAGGACGTGGCCGGGCTGCGCCCGCGCACGGACAGCCGGATCGAGCTGTCGCCGATCAACATCGGCTGGTCGCACTTCGCGGTCAACAACCTGCGCTACCGCAACATGGACCTGAGCGTGGTGTGGGACGACCCGGCCGACGGCGTCACCCGCTACAACGGCGTGCCGCAGGGCTACTCGGTCTACCTCAACGGCACGCGCGCGTTCACCGTCGACCGGCTGACCCGGGTGCTCTACAACCCGGCGAACGGCGAGGTCACGTTCCCGTCCGGTGCGGGCACGGTGAACCACAGCGTGCCGGTCAGCGGGTTGCAGGCGCCGCAGAACGTGGCGCACGGCAGCGCGCGGATGGTCGACGTGTTCGCCAAGGCGGGCGTCGACCTGACCTCGACCACGCCGAACCTGGCGCAGGGCGCGGGCGTCACGGCGTCCTACACCGCGTCCGGCACGTCGGTCGGGGCGGCGGTGGACGGGTTCCCGACCAACGAGCCGCTGTGGGGCACGTCGGGATCGCCGAACGGCACCGACCACTACGAGATCGACTTCCGGCAGCAGCGGACGGTCGACGAGGTGCGGCTGCACTTCCGCGACGACCGGGCGGGCAACCGGTACCGCGCGCCGTCGTCGTACGCGGTCCAGTACTGGAACGGCTCGGCGTGGGTCGCCGCGGCGGCGCAGAGCAAGACGCCGACGACGCCGAAGGCCAACTACAACCGGGTCCGGTTCACGCCGGTGTCCACGCAGCGGATCCGGGTCCAGGTGACGCACGCGTCCGGGTTCAAGACCGGGTTGACCGAGGTGAAGGCCTACAACCGGGGCGGCGGCACGGATCCGCAACCCCCGCCGAACCTGGCCGGGTCCGCCACGCCGTCGGCCTCGTACACCTCGCCGTGGGAGTCGGTGGCCGCGATCAACGACGGCGTCGACCCGCCGTCGTCCAACGACACCGTCAACCCGCGGTGGGGCACCTGGCCCAACACCGGCGAGCAGTGGGCCGAGCTGACGTGGACCTCGGCGCAGTCGGTGCGCTCGGCGCGGGTGTACTTCTTCGACGACAACGGGGGAGTGCGCGTGCCGGCGTCGTGGAAGGTGCAGCACTGGAACGGGTCGGCCTACGTCGACGTGGCCGGTGCGAGCGGGTACCCGGTGGCGACGGACGCCTACCAGGAGGTGACGTTCACGCCGGTGAGCACGACGCGGTTGCGGGTCGTGCTCCAGAGCGGGACGGACTCGGTCGGGCTGCTGGAGGTGAAGGCCTTCGGGTGACCGGACGGGTGTGAAGAGGGGGACCGGTCGCGCCGCCGGTCCCCCTTTCCACGCGGCGGTGTCAGCAGCCGCCGCAGTTGTAGTAGGTGACGTCCCAGTGGTTGCTCTCCAGGAAGTAGACGTTCCCGGAGCCGGAGCGCCACTTGTTGCCACCGATGTAGGCGAAGGTGCCGCGGATGTAGTTGCCGAGGCACGTGGAGAGGCTGTAGTCGAGCTTGTAGCCGTTCCAGTGGCTGTAGGTGCCGCTGGCGTGCCCGGTCTCGGTGCCGCCGGTGATGTTCAGCGCGCAGCCGGTGGCCCGCTTGAGGGTCTCCGCGCCCTGCACGGTCGTCAGGTTGATCTGCGAGAACGACGTGCAGGTCGGGTTGTTGCGGTCGCTGCACCCGCCGCTGGAGGACCACGTGATGCCGGCGGCGCGGAAGCGGGCCGCGGCCTCGGCGTGGGTCAGCTTCGTGACCAGGGCGGTGACCGGGGTGTCGGCGGCGGGGGAGAAGACGGTGTCCTGGACGGCTTCGGCGGGCGCGGCCGAGGCCATCGTCGCGCCGGTGAGGGCGAGCAGTGCCGTGGCGGCGGCCACGACGGCGGCGCGGAAGCGACCGGTACGCATGGGGGACTGTCCTTTCGACGGGCAGCCCTCGCCGAGGCCGGGATGGCGGGAACGGCGTGAGGGCTGCGGCAGGGGTCGTCGGACAGCCAGCTTAAGTGCCGGCAACTTACCGCACAGCAGCCAAGTGGGAGATTTTCTGACCAAACGAACCGTGGTATGGCGGCCGAGTCGTGCGCACGGGCTTGATTGCCGGAAACCGGCAATAAACGGGGTCTCGGAGCGGCCGGGGTGCGACATTGTTCCCGTACGCCTCGTCGATCACCATTGATGCAGGTCAGGGGAAGTCGGGGGACAAGGGATCCGGGGGGATCGGGGGGAAGGGGATCGGGGGACAGGGGGAAACGGGGGAACGGTTCCACGCCGGTTGGGGAGCGGGCGGGAACCGGTCGGCACACCGGAGCACGGGCAGACCACGCCCGTGCTCCGGTGTGCTTTCCGCCGGCGGTTCGCACCTCGCGGGGTCGGGGGTAATCGGCCGGCGCGATCGGGGCGTCCGCTCTACGGTGGGCCGCGGCAGGTGATCGAGCCTTGAGGAGGAATGAGATGCGGCGACTCGACGGTGTGCTCCGTCCCGGTGCCCCTTCCCACACCCTCGAGGACCGTCATTCCCACTCGAACCCTCAACCTGGGCGTGCTCGCGCACGTCGACGCCGGTAAGACCAGCCTCACCGAGCGGCTGCTGTTCGACCACGGGACGATCCCGCGGCTGGGCAGCGTCGACGGCGGTGACACGCAGACCGACAGCGGCGAGCTGGAACGCCGCCGCGGCATCACCATCCGCTCCGCCGTCGCGTGGTTCAGGCTGGGCGATCCCGTGCTGGGCGACCTCCAGGTGAACCTGGTCGACACGCCCGGGCACCCCGACTTCATCGCCGAGGTCGAACGCGCCCTGTCCGTGCTCGACGGCGCGGTGCTGGTGATCTCGGCGGTCGAGGGCGTGCAGGCGCAGACCAGGGTGCTGATGCGCTCGCTGCGGCGGCTGCGCCTGCCGACGCTGCTGTTCGTCAACAAGATCGACCGGATGGGCGCGCGGCACGACGACCTGCTCGCCGAGATCCGCCGCAGGCTCACGCCCGCCGTGCTGCCGATGGTGCGGGTCGAGCGGCTCGGCACGCGTGACGCGGCCGTCGTCGCCCGCCCGTCCGTCGACGGCGCGTTCCCGGCGGAGGCGGCCGAACTCCTGGCCGACCACGACCTGCCGCTGCTGGGCCGGGTGCTCGACGGCGACGTGCCCGACGACGTGTCCGGGCCGCTGCGGGACCAGACGTGCCGGGGGCTGGTGCACCCGGTGTACTTCGGCTCGGCGGTGTCCGGCGCCGGCACGGCCGAACTGGCCGACGGCGTGCGGCGGTTCCTCGCGCCACGCCCGGCGCCGTCCGACGACCTGCGGGGCACGGTGTTCGCCGTCGAACGCACCGGCAAGGGCGAGAAGGTCGCCTACCTGCGGCTGTTCTCCGGCACGCTGCACGGCCGGCAGCAGGTGGCGTTCCGGCGGCGGGACGCCTCGGGCGCGGTGGAGGAGTACCGGGGGCGCGTCGCCGGGCTGGAGGTCGTCGGCGGCGGGTCAGGTCCGCTGACCGCGGGCGACATCGGCAGGCTGCGGGGTCTGCCGCGGGTGCGCGTCGGCGACCGGTTGGGCGCGGACGACGACGGGCCGAGGGCGCACTTCTCGCCGCCGATCCTGGAGTCGGTCGTCCGGCCCGAGCACCCCGACCGCGCGGCCGCACTGCACGCCGCGCTCACCAGGCTGGCCGACGAGGACCCGCTCATCCGGACCCGGACGGCCGGGGGCGGCGCGACGTCCGTGCTGCTCTACGGGGCCGTGCAGCGGGAGGTGATCGCGGAGCGGTTGCAGCGCGAGTTCGGCATCGTCGCGGTGTTCGAGCCGGTCCGGCCGGTGTACTTCGAACGGCCGGTGGGCCGGGGCGAGTCCGTGCACGAGTTCTCCCCGCGCGGACCGAACGACTTCTGGCAGACGGTGGGCGTGCGCGTCGAGCCGTTGCCGCCGGGCACCGGCAACACCTTCACCAGGCAGGCGCAGCTCGGCCTGCTGCCCAAGGCCTACCACCGGGCGATCGAGGAGGCGGTGACGTCGACGCTCCACCAGGGCCTGCACGGCTGGGAGGTGACCGACTGCGCGGTGACGATCACCCACGTCGGGTACCGGGCGCCGAGCACGGTCGCCGCCGACTTCCGCCACCTGACGCCCATCGTGGTGCTGCGGGCGTTGCGGCAGGCGGGCAGCGCGGTCCACGAGCCGGGCTACACGGTCGAGGTGGAGGTGCCGGACGACGCGCTCAGCGCCGTGACCGGTCTCCTGCTCTCGCTCGGCGCGGACCTCGGCCCGGCCGCGGAGTCCGGCTCGTCGTGGCTCGTGCCGGGCGACATCCCGGCCCGGTCGCTGCACGACCTCGCCGCCGCCCTGCCGGGCCTGACCCGCGGCGAGGGGAGCATCTGGCACGAGCCGGGGCCCGCCCGCCGCGTCCGCGGCCCGGCGCCGACCAGGGCCAGGACGGACGGCAACCCGCTCGACCACGACGAGTACCTGCGGTTCCTGTCCAACCGGAACCTGGTCGACCGGTGACCCCGTGACTACCCCACCGGGCGAGCCGTCAGCCCGATCCCGGCCGCGGTCGGGTCACCGTCAAGCAGGGCGGCCATGACGGGGCCGTCCAGCTCCGCCAAACGCCCGTCGTCCGCCGGCCGCGTCGCCGTCCACCCGGGTTTTGACAGGTACTTGTCAAACTGCCAGATTGTCCGATGTGACCGCACTGTCCGATCCGGGCCGGGAGTTCACGGACCTCCTGGCCGAGGTGTCCCGGGTGCACGGCCTGCTCCTCGCCGCCGGTGACGGGCTGGCCGGGCCCGCGGGCCTGACCGGCGCCCGGTGGCAGGTGCTCGCCGTGGTGGACCACGGGCCGCGCACGATCGCGGACGTGGCCCGGGCGATGGGGCTGACCAGGCAGGCCGTGCGGCAGACGGCGACCGGCCTGGTCCGCGCGGGCCTGGCCGAGTTCCGGGACAACGTGCGCGACCGCCGGGCCAGGCTGCTGGCGCCCACCCCGCGCGGCCGGACGGCCCTGCGCGAGGTCGAGCTCCGACAGGCGGAGTGGGCGAACGACCTGGCCGCCCGCCTCCCCGCCACCGGACTGCGGGCCGTCACCGGGACGCTGCGCCACCTCGGTGAGGTGTTGCAGGGCCGATGACCGTTGCTCGGCACCGGGATGCGGGCCGGCACGCGGTGAGGGTCGGCTAGGTCAGGAACATCGAGCCCGCGAAGGCCCGCACCATCGCCTCCGGGTCGCGATCGGTCCGCGACAGCGCGCCGGTGTTCCACAACGTCGCGAAGCCGTGCACGAGCGACCACGCCGCGACCGACGCCAGCTCCGGGTCGGGCCGGTCGGCGACGCCGCCCGCCAGTGCCGCCCCGGCCCGGTCGCGCGCCTCGGTCAGCGCCGGGTCGTCGCCGTGGTAGAGGTCGGGCCGGAACATCACCTCGAAGTGCGCCCGGTGCCCGACCGCGAAGCGCACGTAGGTCGCGCCCAGGTCGACGATGTCGCCGCCGGCCGCCACCGTCGCGTCCAGCGCGTCGGCCAGGAGCGTGAAGCCCTCGGCGGCGAGCGCGGTGAGCAGGCCCGCCTTGTCCTTGAAGTGGTGCACCGGCCCCGCGTGCGACACCCCGACCCGCCGGGCCAGGTCGCGCAGGCCGACGCCGCCGGGGCCGTGCTCGGTGATCGCCTCGACGGCCGCGTCCAGGACGGCGCGGCGCAGGTCCCCGTGGTGGTACGGGCGCTCGGTGGTCACCCCCGGCAGCCTACCCGCGATCTAGTCATTGACAAGTTGCCTGGTCGCACGCAATCTTGTCACTGTCAAGTTCGCGTTCACGAAGGAGTGCCAGTGGCACCGCTCGTCATCCTCGTCGTCGTCACCCTCGCCCTGGTCGGCCTGCGGGCCGTCGGTGTCACCCGGGTCCCGGCCTGGCCGTTCGCCGTGCGGTGCGGTGTCGCGGCGATGTTCGTCGCGACCGGGCTGGCGCACTTCATCGGCATGAGGGAGGAGCTGATCGCGATGGTGCCGCCCGCGATCCCCGCACCCGGCCTCGTGATCACGGTGACCGGCGTGCTGGAACTCGCCGGCGCGGCGGGCGTCCTGTGGCGCCGGACCGCGCCGTGGGCGGCGGCCGGGCTCACCGCGATGCTCGTGGGCATGTTCCCGGCGAACGTCTACGCCGCCGAGAAGGGCCTCTCACCCTCGTTCGGCGACGCCCTGCTGCCGCGCACGCTCATGCAGCTCGTCTTCCTCGCGGCCACTGTGAGCATCGTCGTGCACTACGCCCGCACCCGCCGGTCCCTCGACTCGCGCGAGGAGGTGCGCGCCTGACCGCGGCCGTGCTGCTCCAGGTCGTCGGCGACGCCCTTGTCGAGAGTGACGCGGACCAGCGCGGCGGCGAACCGGGCCAGGTCGTCGGCGGGCACGAGGCGGGCCAGCGCGCGGCGGTCCTCGGGCAGCCCCACGCGGCCGGCGCCCGCCAGCGCCTTGTCGTCCAGGAACGGGCGCAGCTCCGGCCACACCCCCTGCGCCTCGCGGCAGAAGATGGCCGAACCGACCGGGCCCAGGCGCGGTGTCCGTTCGAGTGCCGCGCGCAGGCGTGCCACGTCACCGCCCGCGTCCTCGCGCAGCCGGCGCAGGTCGCCCTTGTAGTCGTCCAGCACCAGTTGCGCGCCTTCGCCGAGCGCGGTGGCCGTGCTCTCGTCGTAGCGGACGTAGTGGGCACGGCCCAGCGCGTCGACCCGTTGCTGCCACGTCGTCCCCGCCGTGCCGCGAGGGGTGGTGCAGCCCGCCGCGGCCAGCTCCCGTGCCGCGGCCACGGCGATGTCCGCGCGGATGCGGGTGGACAGCAGCACGCTGAGCACGAGCAGCCGGTACAGCGGCGACGGCGTGTCCGCCAGCCGGATGCCCGCCTGCTCGGCGTACGTCCGCCCGGCCCGGTCCAGCAGGCGTCGGGCGATGTCCTCGTGCTCGCTCATGCCGTCCGGTTACCCCGGCGGGTCCACGGCCACGTCATCAACGCCCACACCGCGAGCACGAAAGCGCCTTCCGGCACCAGGTACCACGGCCAGTCGCCGAGCAGGTCCAGCACGGACGCCGTCGACGGCTTGCGGTTGAGGTAGCCGTAGTTGGAGCCGAGCGCCGCGTTGAGCGCGAACATCGCAGCCGCCCACCCGACCGTGACCAGCACGGCCAGCCGGTAGCCGCGCCAGTCGGGCCGCAGCCCCAGGCCCCACGTCAGGTAGACGGCGGCCCAGACGACGAACAGGTGGGTGGCCCAGAACAGCAGGAAGCCGAGGTCCGGGAAGTCGACCCGCAGCACGGGCGTGATCAGCGCCTGGACGCTCAACGTCAGGCCCCAGTAGTACGTGAGCGCGAACGCCCACCGCCGTTGCGACCACAACGCGTAGGCGGCGATCGGCCCCGCCAGGTCGGACAGCTGCAACGGCAGCGAGTACTGGACGTTCCAGCGCGGCGGCAGCATCAGGTAGGTGTGGATGCCGACCTGGAGCAGCAGCACGATCGCGGCGAACACACGCGAGAAGCGGCGTGACGGGCGCGTGCGGCCCAACACCACCACGGCCGCGGCGCCCACCGCGAACAGCCCGAGCACGACCCAGTGCGAGAGGCCGAACGCGGTGAACTCCCGGGCGATGGGCAACGACGCCACACGTCGGGCTACCCGCGGCACGGCCGGGCGACACCCGGTGGAGTCAGCCGGCGACCACCTGGTCGAGCGTCGGCACCACGGTCAGCACCCGGTCGACCTCGGTGAGCCGCAAGGGGTGGACCACCGACCGCCGGCTCGCCACGACCGCGAACCGGACACCGGCCGCGACCGCGCGGTGGTGGGCGTCCAACAGGGCCGAGATGCCCAGCGAGCCGAGGATGGTCACGTCGGTCAGGTCCACCACCAGCACCGGTGGCCGCAGCTCCAGCTGCACGTCCAGCTCGGCGTGGATCAGGTCGACACCCGCCAGGTCGACCTCGCCGGTGACACGCGTGACCGGGAGGCCGTGCACCTCGGTCGTGTCGATGGCGAGCTCCTCACCCTGCCAAGGCCGATCGGTCATGGACGACGCCCCCTCGCTGGACCTCCGTTGTGACCGTGGCGTCGTCCCCGTCCGGCTCGGCGTTACGCCTGGCGTGGACGCGGCATCGGTTACGCCATCCGCACGCCGGGTACTCCTCCGGTCTCCGGGGACATCGGAGGTGGTGGCATGGCCGACCCGCCCAACGGCGACGGTCGCGGCGCGGTCGTGGTCGGGTTCGACGGTTCGGAGCAGGCGCGGCTGGCGGCGTTCTGGGCGGCTCGGGAGGCCGCGAGCCGCGGGTGCGCGTTGCTCGTGGTGGACGTGCTGCGCGTGCCGATGCCGGACCTGGCGTTGACGTCGATGACCGTGCCGCTGCCCGAGGCGATGACCGAGGAGGCGGTGCGCGGGTACGCCGAGGGGGAGCTGGCCGCCGTGGCCGCCGAGTGCGAGCGGCTGTGCGCGGGCCTGGAGGTGCGGACCCGGCTGGAGCACGGCCACCCGGCCGACGCGTTGAGCGCGCTCGCCCGTGACGCCGAACTGCTCGTCGTCGGCTCGTCCGGGCGTTCCGGGCTGTCCAGGGCGCTGCTCGGCTCGACCACCGCGGACCTGGTGAACGCCCACCGCCGACCGGTCGTCGTGGCCCGCGGCGACGGCGGTGGTGACGGCCGGGTGGTCGTCGGGGTGGACGGGTCGCCGACGAGCGAGCGCGCCCTCGGCTTCGCGTTCGACTTCGCCGGGCGGCACGGGCGCGACCTGCTCGCCGTGCACGCGTGGGCCGACCTGCCGGTGGAGGCCGTGGCCCCGATCTGGGCGGCGCGGTCGGACCTGGGGCAGGTGGAGGCCGAGGCGGAGGCGCTGGTGGAGCGGACCCTGGCCGGACACCGCGAGGCGCGCCCGGAGGTGCGGGTGAGCCGGGCGGTGGCCTTCGACGGTCCGGCGCACGCGTTGCTGGAGCACGCCCGCGACGCCGACCTGCTCGTGGTGGGCAGTCACGGCCGTGGCGCGGTCCGCCGCGCGCTGCTCGGCTCGGTGAGCCACGCCGTGCTCTACCACGCGCCGTGCTCGGTCGCGATCGTCCACCGCGACCACGACACCACGACCCCACGAGGAGGGGACGCGTGAACCCGCAACTCCGCGACCACGGACCGGACCTGTCCGTCCGGTCTGACCAGGCTCTCCGCGACCACCAGCGGACCGCGGCGACCCCACCGCATCGTGACCACGAACCGGACCCGCCCGACCCGCTGACCCCGGATCCGGTCCCGCGCCGGCCGCAGCCGTCCGGACCCGAGCCGGTGCCACCGAAGCCGATCCCGCCACCGATCCCACCCACCTCCGACCACCTCGACCGCGACCGTGGCCTTGGACGCGGCCTTGACCTCGACCGCGCCCGCTGATCGTGGCGGACATCGGAGGTCTCACCTGGGCGCTCACCATCGGCCTGGTCCTCGTGCTGCTCGCGGTGGACTTGGTGCTGGCGGTCGTGCGCCCGCACCGCGTCAAGATCGGCGAGGCGACCGCCTGGTCGGTGTTCTACGTGCTCTTCGCGCTGCTGTTCGGCGTCTGGTTCACGCTGGCGCACGGCGGGCAGGCCGGCACCGAGTACTTCGTCGGCTACCTGGTGGAGAAGAGCCTGTCGGTCGACAACCTGTTCGTGTTCGTGATCATCATGTCGACGTTCGCCGTGCCGGAGGCGCACCAGCACAAGGTGCTGACGTTCGGCATCGTGCTGGCGCTGGCGCTGCGCGGGGTGTTCATCGCGGTCGGCGCGACGCTGTTGGCGTTGTTCTCGTTCGTGTTCCTGCTGTTCGGCCTGCTGCTGCTCTACACGGCCGTGCAGCTGTTCCGGCACCGGGACGAGGACCCGGACGTCGAGGACAACGTCGTGGTGAAGACCGCGCGCCGGGTGCTGCCGATCACCGACGACTACGAGGGCGGGAAGCTGTTCACCCGCGCCGGGGGCCGGCGGATGGCCACGCCGCTGTTGCTGGTGCTGCTGGCGATCGGCAGCATCGACGTGCTGTTCGCGCTGGACTCGATCCCGGCGGTCTTCGGGATCACGTCCGAGCCGTACGTCGTGTTCGTCGCCAACGCGTTCGCGCTGCTCGGGTTGCGGGCGTTGTTCTTCCTGGTCAAGGGTTTGCTCGACCGGTTGGTGTACCTGTCGACGGGTCTGTCGCTGATCCTGGCGTTCATCGGGGTGAAGCTGATCCTGCACTGGGCGCACCAAGACCTCGACCCGCGCGTGCCGGAGGTGCCGACGCTGCTCAGCCTCGGCGTGATCGTGGTGGTGCTGACGGTGGTGACCGTGGCGAGCCTGGCCAGGACGCGGCGCGACCCGTCGGTGAAGGCGCGTCCCGGCTCGCTGCGCGCCCGGCGTGCCCAGCCCTCCGAACCCCACCGTCCGGAGTGACCCCTCCCCTGACCCCGCGTGCCCGGAAGGCAGGACACGCGGGGTCAGGGGAGGTAGGTGGTGCCGCCCGCGGCGGCGGACAGGCGGCGCACGTACTCGTTGTGCTCGACCATGGCGCGCAGGGCGGAAGGTGAGTCGGCGGTGCGCAGCAGCGCCAGCAGGAACACGGTCGGGCTGTCCGGCAAGCGGAGGCCGGGCGTGCGGAAACGGGCCCGTGGCAAGGGGTAGACGAGCACCACGCCGGTCTCGCCGACGGTGAGCCCGGCCAACGACTCCGCCAGCACGGCCTCGGCCGCGGAGTCCGGCAGCAGCACGTTCAGCCACGGGTGCGGCCACCCCCACGGGCCGAGGTCCCGCAGCACGGCGACGTCGTCGGCCATCCGGTTGGCGAAACGCCGGTACGTGACGGTGTCGACCTCGGCCGCCGCACGCCGGTCCCGCAGCCCGTCCAACGGCTCCGGCGGCGGCATCGGCGGTGTGAAGTACGCCGTGGCGTCGATCCGGAACGTCCACCGGGCGCCGTCCGGCTTGGCCCGCCCTTCCAGGTGGTCGAACCGGCGTTCGGCCATCAGCAGCCGCTGGTCGTGCAGGAAGTCGGCCACCCGGTCGTACCGGAGCCGGAAGCACCGGGCGTGGGTGTGCGCCGGCACCAGCCGCAACGTCGCCCGCAGGACCACGCCACGCCGACCGCGGCCCGCGCGCACGGCGTCGAACACGTCGGGGTGACGGGTCGGCGAGCACGTCACCCGCTCGCCGTCGGGCGTGACGACGTCCAGGTCGAGCACGTTGTCCGTCTGCGCCCCGAAGTGGTGGCCGGCCCCGCCGAGACCGCCGACGGACAACGTGCCGCCGACGGACAGGTCGAGGTAGTCGGTCAGCACGGGCGGCGTCACGCCGAGTGGCAACGTGGCCGCGAGCACGTCACTCCACCGCGCACCGGCGTCCACGACGGCGTGCTCGGGCGTCACCCGGTGCACGGTCCGGAAGCCGGTCAGGTCCAGCACGATCCCGCCCGGCGCCTGCGCCTGTCCGCCGGTCGAGTGGCCTTCGGCCCGCGGCACGACGGTGAGGCCGTGCGCCCGGGCCAGCCGCACCACGGCCGTGACGTCGTCGGCGGACGTCGTGCGCAGCACACCGACCGGCCGCTGCCGCACGACGTGCCCGAAGTCGTCCGCGGCCCAGTCGAGCGCCGCGTCGTCGGTCAGCAGCACGCCGTCGGGGAAGTCGACCACGCCCCGAAGCGTGCCACCGACACCGACATCCCACACGCGGCGCCCGACAACCCGGGCCTAACGCGCGAGCAGGTCGCGCAACGCCTTGACGACCTCACCGGGCGCCTCTTCGGCCATGAAGTGACCGCACGTGACGGTCCGGTGCTCCAGGTCCGCCGCCCACTCCCGCCACCGGCCGGCGGCGTCGAACCCGAGCGCCGAGCCCCAGTCCTGCTGCAGCACGGTCACCGGCATGCGCAGCCGGTTGCCCGCCTCCCGGTCGGCCAGGTCGTGCTCGACGTCCACGGTGGCGGAGGCCCGGTAGTCGGCGACGATCGACGGGACCGCCTCCCGGGACGCCTTCAGGTACGCGGCGCGGACGTCGGCCGGGATCGCGGCCGGGTCGTTGGCCCAGACGTCCAGGAAGTGGCCGAAGAACGCGTCCGCCGACGCGCCGATCATGGCCTCGGGCAGACCGGGCGGCTGGGCCATCAGGTACAGGTGGAAGCCGATGGCCGCGGTGGCGCCGTGCATGACGTCCCACATGTCGAGGGTCGGCAGCACGTCCAGCGAGGCCAGGTGCGTGACCGCGTCGGGGTGGTCGAGCCCGGCGCGGATCGCGACCAGCGCGCCCCGGTCGTGGCCCGCCAGCGCGAACCGCTCGTGCCCGAGCGCGCGGGCCAGGGCGACGACGTCGGCGGCCATCGTGCGCTTCGAGTACGCCCGACCGTCGTCGGCCGGCTTGTCGCTGTCGCCGTACCCGCGCAGGTCGGGGCAGATGACGGTGTGGTCGGCGGCCAGGTCGGCGGCGACGTGCCGCCACATCAGGTGGGTCTGCGGGAAGCCGTGCAGCAGCACGACGGGGCTGCCCGAGCCTGCCACGGCGACGTTGAGCGCCACGCCGTCGGCGACGGTGACGCGCTGCCTGCTGAACATCGTGTGAAGCTCCGTTCCGGGGGTGTGGTGCGGTTGCCCGACCCACTCTGGGCGGCCCCGATCAGTGCTCGATCAGCAACCGGTCAGCACCGCGAGGCAGCCGCCGACCAGGTCGGATACGTTGTCGGCGATGGTGCGTTTCCGGGTGCTGGGCCCGCTGGAGGCCGTGGGCGAACGCGGGCCGCTCGACCTCAAGGGGCCGCGGCACCGCGCCGTGCTGGCACGCCTGCTGGTCGCCAGGGGCCGGGTGGTGCCGGTCACGCGGCTGATCGACGACCTCTGGGGCGACGACGCGCCGGACGGTGCGCTCGGCGCCGTGCAGACGTTCGTCGGCGCGCTGCGCAAGGCCCTCGAACCGGACCGCCCGCCCCGGACGCCGGCCCGGCTGCTGGTGACCGTGCCGCCGGGGTACGCGCTGCGGGCGGACGAGGTCGACGCCCGGCGGTTCGAGGAGGCGGTCGGCGAGGCGGCCCGGTTGCTGGCCGACGGCCGGCCCGGGAACGCGAAGGCGCTGCTCGACGACGTGCTCGAACTCTGGCGCGGCCCCGCCTACGCGGAGTTCGCCGACCGGCCGTGGGCGCTGGGCGAGGCCGCGAGGCTCGACGAGGTGCGGCTGCTGGCCGTCGAACGGCGGGCGGAGGCGGCGCTGGCGCTGGGCCTGGCCGCGGAGTCGGTGCCGGACCTCCGGGCGCACGTCGCCGCGCACCCGTTGCGGGAGGACGGCCGACGGCTGCTCGCCCTCGCGCTCTACCGGACCGGGCGCCAGGGCGAGGCGCTGGCCACGCTGCGCCAGTCCCGCGAGGTGCTGCGGGTGGAACTCGGCGTGGACCCCGGGCACGCCCTCCGGCAGCTCGAGACCGACATCCTCACCCAGTCGCCGGCCCTCGCGCCCGAACCGCCGCCCGCCCGCTCCAGCCCGTTCATCGGCCGGGTGGACGAGCTGGCCCAGCTGGAGCGGGCCGCCCACGCGGGCCGGCGGCTGGCGTTGATCTCGGGCACGGCCGGGGCGGGCAAGACGGCGTTGGCCGAGGAGCTGACCGCACGGCTCGCCGCCGCCGGCTGGGCGACGGCGTGGGGCGCGTCCACCGAGGACGCGCCCGCCGCCTGGCCGTGGACGCGGATGGCGGAAACGCTTGCGCTGGACGCGGACCCGCCCGCCGGCCGGTTCGAGCGGCACCGCGCGATCGCCGCGTCCCTGGCCGGGCTCGGGCAACGGATCATGCTGGTGTTCGACGACCTGCACTGGGCCGACGAGGACACCCTCGCCCTGGTGACGTCGCTGGCCGCCGACCCCGACGCCGGACGCGTGCTGATCGTCGCCACCTACCGCTCCACCGACATCTCCGCCGCCCTGACCGAGGCCCTCGGCCGGGCCGCCCGCACCGAGCCGACCCGCGTCTACCTGGGCGGCCTGACCGAGCCCCAGGTGCGCGAACTGGTCGAGGCCACCACCGACCGCGAGCCGACCGACGCCGACGTCCGCGCGATCCACACCCGCAGCGCGGGCAACCCGTTCTTCGTCCGCGAGCTGACCCGCCTCTGGGAGACCGACCCGGCCCTGCGCACCGTCCCCGCCGGCGTCCGCGACGTCCTGCGCCACCGCCTCGCCCAGCTCACCGGGACCGCGCGGACCCATTTGCGCCAGGCGTCGGTCCTCGGCCAGGAGGTCGACCTGGACGTGCTGATCCCGCTCGCCGGTGACGAGGAGGCGGTGCTGGACTCCGTCGAGTCGGCGCTGCTCGCGGGGTTCCTGGTCGAACCGGACGCCGACCGCCTGCGGTTCGCCCACGCGCTCGTGCACGAAACGCTGTACGACGACATCGCGCACGCCCGCCGGGCCCGGTGGCACGCCGCGGCGGCCGACGTGATCGAGCAGGTGCACCCCGACGACGTCGAAGCCATCGCGCAGCACCTCCTGCGCGCCGGCAACCGGGCCACCGCCGAACGCACCGCGCGCTACACCCGGGCCGCGGCCGAACGCGCCGAACGCCGGTCCGCGCCGCACCAAGCGGCCACGTGGTGGCGGGAGACGCTGGCGCGGACCGGACAGGACCGCCTCGGAGCCGTGATGGGCCTGGTGCGGGCACTGGCCGTGACCGGCGACCTGGAGCAGGCCCGCCGGCACCGGGCGGAGGCCGTCGCCGAGGTGGAAGGCGACCCGGTGCTGACCGCCCGCACGATCGGCTCGTTCGACGTGCCCGCGCTCTGGACCACCAACGACGACGAAGCCCTGTCCGCCCGCCTCACCGAGGCCGCCGAACGCGCGCTGGCCGCCCTGCCACCGGGTCACGAGGCCGAACGCGCCCGCCTCCTGATCACCATCGCCGTGGAACGACGCGCCGACGCCGAACGACGCGGCCGGGACGCCGCGCTCGAAGCCGAGGCGATCGCCCGCGACCTGGCCGACCCGTCGTTGCTGGCCCTGGCGCTCAACGGCCGGTTCCTGCAGACGTTCCACCGGGCGGGCCTCGCCCCCGACCGGGCCCGGATCGGCGCCGAGCTGCTCGACCTCTCCGCCCGCCACGGCCTGGTCACGTTCGAGGTGCTCGCCCACCTGATCCTCGTGCAGTCCCACGCCGCGCTCGCCGACCTGGCCGCCGCCGACCGGCACGCCGCCGCGGCCGACGCGCTCGCCGAACGGCACGACCTGCCGCTGGTCGGCGTCTTCACCACCTGGTACGCCGCGCTGCGCCTGGCCGTGACCGGGCGGCGCGACGAGGCCAGGGCCGCCTACCGCGCCGCCGCGTCCCGCCTCTCCGGCGCCGGGATGCCGGGTCTGGAACGCGGCATCCTGCCGCTCGCGCTGCTCGGCCTCGGCGACGTGCCGGACGACGACTGGGGCCCGTACGAGCCGTGGGCACGCCCGGTCGCCCTGCTCGCCCGGGGCAGGCGGGCCGAAGCCCTCGCGGCCGTCGTCCCCGATTCGCCGCACGACCTGCTGTTCGAGGCCCGGACGTGCCTGCACGCCGTGATCGCGGTCGAAGCGGGGGACCGGCCGACCATCGAGCGCCTCTACGACCGGCTCCTCCCGGCGGCCGGTGAACTCGCCGGCGCGGGCAGCGGCCTGGTCTCGTTCGGCTCGACCGCGGACCACCTCGCCACCCTCGCCGCCGCGCTCGGCCGGCACGAGCGGGCCGCCGAACACCGCCGCCAGGCGCGGGAGATCGCCGAGGAACTGAAGAAGTCCACAATGGACTGACGGTGGCGTCACCTAGTGGCTGCCTCAGGGTGCCGCTGGGTGATCATCCTGATCCGGCACGCGGACGAGCCGCCCTAAGTTCGCCTGGTGACTGGACAACGATTGCTCGTGCCGGCCCTGCTCGCCGGCGTGGCGCTGGCCACCGCCGTGCCCGCGGCGGCTTCACCGTCGCCGGTGCGGTTCGAACTCCCCGCACCCACCGGCCCTTACGCGGTCGGGACCACCGAACTGCACCTCGTCGACCACGCCCGCCCGGACCCGTGGCTGCCGGACACCACCAGGGAACTGATGGTCACCGTCCGGTATCCGGCCACGCCCGCCGCGCCGAGCGCCGACGACGCGGCGCCGTTCATGCCGCCCGCCGTCGCCGAAGCGGTCGCCGCGAGCGACGCCAGGGCCCTGCGCATCGACCCGGCCGAACTGGACTACGGCTTCGCCACCCACTCGGTCCCCGACGTGCCCGCCGTCCCCGGTCGACGGCCCGTCGTGCTGTACTCGCCGGGCCGCGGCAACCCGCGCGCCCTGGGCACCGGCCTCATGGAGCAGTTGGCCGGCAAGGGATACGTGGTCGTCGCCATCGACCACACCCACGAACCGCTCGCCGTCCAGTTCCCCGACGGCCGGGTCGCGCCGCGCGCCGTGCCACCGCTGACGATCGACGTCAACAAGAAGTTGATGGCCACCCGCGCGCGCGACACGAGCTTCGTGCTCGACCAGCTGGAAGTCCTCGCCGCCGGCGGCAACCCGGACGCCGGCCGACGCCGCCTGCCGCCGAACCTCGCCCGGTCGCTCGACCTGTCGCGGGTCGGCATGCTCGGCCACTCGGCGGGCGGGTTCACCACGGGCGAGACCATGGTGTCCGACCGCCGGATCGACGCGGGCGCGAACCTCGACGGCAGCATGGCCTACGACCAGACCGCGGGGGACTTCGGCCGGGTCGCCGACGAAGGCCTGGACCGGCCGTTCCTGCTGATGAGCGCGGGCGACCACAGCGCGGCCTCCGACCTGTCGTGGCAGGCATTCCTGGCCAACCACCGCGGCTGGGTGCGGCAGCTGCACCTGCCGGCCGGCGAGCACTCGTCGTTCACCGACCACCAGTCGCTGGTGCCGCCGCTGGCTGCCCACCTGGGCCTCGACCCGGCGGTGACGGCGCCGATCGTCGGCACGGTCGACCCCGCCCGCAGCACCGCCGCCCAGCGCGCCTACCTGACCGCGTTCTTCGACCAGCACCTGCGCCACCGGCCGCAACGCCTGCTCGACGGACCGTCCGACCGGCACCCCGACGTGCGGTTCCTCGGCTGAGCCGTCAACCCTGCCCGCTGGGCGTGACCAGCCCGGTCTCGTAGGCCACGACGACGGCCTGCACGCGGTCGCGCAGGCCCAGCTTGGCCAGGATGCGCGCCACGTGCGTCTTCACCGTCGCCTCGGACAGGTGCAGGTTCCCGGCCAGCTCGGCGTTGCTCAGCCCGCGCGCCAGCAGGCGCAGCACCTCCAGCTCACGCGGGGTCAACGCGGCCAGGTCGCGGTGCAACGACGCGGTGTCCGCACCCCGGTTCGCGAACCGCTCCACCAGGCGGCGGGTGATGGCGGGCGCCAGCAACGCGTCGCCGGAGCGCACCATCCGCACCGAGGCGACCAGGTGCTCCGGCGTCACGTCCTTGAGCAGGAACCCGCTCGCACCGGCCGACAACGCGGCGTAGACGTAGTGGTCGAGGTCGAACGTGGTCAGGATGATCACCCGCGGCTCGGTCTCCGCGCCGGTCAGGATCCGGCGGGTGGCCTCCAGGCCGTCCAGCTCGGGCATCCGGATGTCCATCAGCACCACGTCGGGCACGGTGCGCCGCACCGCCTCCACGGCCTCCAGGCCGTTGGTGGCCTCACCGACCACGTCGATGCCGTCGGCGGTGAGGATCATCCGGAAACCGGTGCGCACCAGCACCTGGTCGTCGGCGACCACCACCCGCAGCGGGGCGCTCACGGCGCCTCCACCGGGATCGACGCGGTCACGTGGTAGCCGCCGCCGGGCCGCGGGCCGGCGTCCAACGTGCCGCCGTAGACGGCCAACCGCTCCCGCAGGCCGATCAACCCGTGCCCGTTGCCCGCCGCCGCACCCGGACCGGGCTCGCCGCCGGTGTCGACCACCTCCACCCGGAGGTGGTCGGCGCCGTAGTCCACGGTCACCTCGGCCGACCCGCCGGAGGCGTGCTTGACCGCGTTCGTCAACGCCTCCTGCACCACCCGGTAGGCGGCCAGCTCCACCCCCGACGGCAGCGGGCGCGGCTGCCCGGTCACCCTCGTCCCGACCGGCACCCCGGTGTCCCGGAGCCGGTCGACCAGGGCCGCCAGCTGGTCGAGCCCCGGCTGCGGCGCGAGGTCGGCCGGGTCCGCGCCGTCCACCGTCAACAGCCCCATCACGTGCCGCAACTCCGTCATCGCCGCCCGTCCGCCCGCCTCGACCGCGAGCAACGCCTCCTGCGCCTGCCCGGGGGAGGAGCCCATCACCTTGCGCGCCGCGCCCGCCTGGATCGTCATCACGCTGACGTGGTGCGTCACCACGTCGTGCAGCTCGCGGGCGATGCGGGCCCGTTCGTGCTCGACCGCCCGGTGCAACGCCTCGGCCTGCTCGCGTTCCAGCGCCGAGACCTGCGCCCGGCCCTCGTCCGTGCGGACCTTCCACGTGCGCAGGCCGTTCGCCGCCACGATCAGCGGCACCAGGATCAGCAGCGGCACGTACTCGTTCGGCACCACCGGCAGCTCGGAGTCCCGGAACACCGCCACCACCAGCACCGTCACCAGCAGGCTCGCCAACGCGGGCGGCCGGTGCGGGCTGTACGCGGCGGCCGAGTAGGCGGCGATGACGCAGGCGTAGAACGTGAGCCGCGGCGTGTCCGACGGCGCCGCCAACGTCGCGTACAGCACCACCCACAGCACGGCCAGCGGATAACGGCGACGCAGCGCCAACGCCACCGCCGCCGCCACCGCGATGACCACCGCGCCGAACAACGTGTCGGGTTGCGGCGGCGGTACGGGCAACGGTTGCGGCAGACCACCGATCAGGACGGGCGCGGGCACGTCCTGTGAGTCGACCGCGAACCGCACCGAGGCGATCCCGACCACCAGCGCCACCACCGCGTCGAACACGTAGTTGCGCACCGCGGGCCGCGGCAGCGGACCCGTCGGCAGCACCACCAGGGCGGCCCAGGCCCGCAGTCGGTCCACCACCGCCGCGTTCGTCACCCGGCCATTCTCACCGACCGCCGGCCACCGGACATCCACCCGGGCGACCACCCCGCCTCCACCGCTCGACTACATCGCAGGGATGACACCGCGCCGCCCTCATCCCGGCGGGGTACCGGAAATGCCCCGGCCGACCGACGCGCCCGGCTCCGCGCCGCTCCTAGCGTCCACCGCGCCACATCGAGGACGAACCAGGGAGCCGACCATGACCACGCCGGTGATCGAACTGCGCGACGTGAGCCGCAGGTACGACGACGGGCCACCGGCGTTGGACGACGTGACGCTGACCGTGCGGGCCGGGGAGGCCGTCGCGGTCCTCGGCCCGTCCGGCAGCGGCAAGTCCACGCTGCTCAACCTGATCGCGGGCCTCGACCGGCCCGACACCGGCATCGTCACCGTGGCCGGCGAGCGGGTCGACGGCCTGGGCGAGGCCGCGTCCGCGCGCTACCGGCGGGCCCGGATCGGCATGGTGTTCCAGTTCTTCAACCTGCTCGACGACCTGACCGTGGCCGACAACGTCGTCCTGCCCGCACAACTGGCGGGCATGGCGCGCGGCGAAGCGGCCAAGCGCGCGGCCGAGCTGCTCGACCAGCTCGGCGTCGCCCGGCACGCCAACGCCTACCCCGGACGCCTGTCCGGCGGCGAACGCCAGCGGGTCGCGGTCGCGCGGGCGTTGATGAACCGGCCCGCGCTGCTGCTCGCCGACGAACCGACCGGCGCGCTCGACACCGCCTCCGGCGAGGACGTCAGCGCGCTGCTCACCGAGCTGAACGCCGACGGCCAGACCCTCGTGGTGGTCACCCACGACCTGGCGCTGGCGCGGTCGTGCACGCGCCGCACGATCCAGCTCGTCGACGGCCGCATCGCCGGCGACGTCGCCGTGGAGCCGACCCGATGAGCGGGCTGGGACGGGTCGTGCGCTCGGGCGTGGCACGGCGCCGCGTGCAGACCGCGGTGATCGGGCTCGCCACCACGATGGCCGTCACCTCGTCCGTGCTCGGCGGGTCGCTGCTGGTGGCGTCCACCGCGCCGTTCGACGACGCGTTCGCCGCGCAGCGCGGCGCGCACCTGTCGGCGCAGTTCGACGCGGGCAAGGTGACACCGGAGCAGCTGTCGGCGCCCGTCACGGGCGTCACCGCGTCGGCCGGGCCGTTCCCGACCACCTCGGTCACGCCGAGCGATGAGGGACCCGGCGACCCCGCGCCGCTGACCGTGGTGGGCCGGGCCGAACCCGGCGACGGACCGGTGGACGCGGTGACGTTGACCGACGGGGAGTGGGCCGACGCGCCGGGCGAGGTCGTGGTGTCCGCCGACAGCCCGCACGCGCACTCGCCGACCGGCTCCGGCGTCGGCCGCCGGATACCCCTCGCCGACGGCTCGACGTTGACCGTGGTCGGCGTGGCCCGCTCGGTCAGCCGCACCGCCGACGGCTGGGTGCCACCGTCCTGGATCACCTCGCCCGGTGGCTACCAGGTGCTGTACCGCTTCGCGTCCGCCGCCACCGCCGAGCAGGTCGACGCGGGCCGTGCGGCGGTGACGGCGGCGTTGCCCGAGGGCGCGATGACCGGCTCGCAGTCGTGGCTGGTGCTCAAGCGGGCGGCCGACCGCAGCATCGCGGTGTTCGTGCCGTTCCTGGTCGCGTTCGGCGTGCTGGGGCTGGTCATGTCGCTGCTCGTGGTCGGCAACGTGGTCGCGGGCGCGGTCGGCGCGGGGACGCGGCGGATCGGCATCCTCAAAGCGCTCGGCTTCACCCCGGCGCAGGTCGTGTGGGCGTACCTGGCGCAGGCCCTGATCCCGGCGGCGGTCGGCACCGCGATCGGTGTCGTGGCGGGCAACCTGCTCGCGATCCCCGTGCTGGCCGAGACCGAGGACGTCTACGGCGCGGTGCGGTTGACCGTGGCCCCGTGGGTGGACGTCGTGGTGGTCGTCGCCGCGTTGGCACTGGTGTCGGTGACGGCGTGGGCGAGCGCGTTGCGCGCCGGTCGGTTGCGCACGGTGGACGCGATCGCCGTCGGCCGCACCCCGCGCCCCGGCCGCGGCCGGTGGGCCGCCAGGCTGACCGCCCGACTGGCCGTGCCGCGACCCGTCGGCCTCGGCCTGGCCCGCCCGTTCGCGCGGCCCGCCCGTGCGCTGGCGATGGTGGCGGCGGTGCTGTTCGGCGCCACCGCGGTCACGTTCGCGGTCGGGTTGGCGTCCTCGCTCAACCAGCTCCAGATCGCCCGCAACCACAACTCGGCGGACGTGACGATCGGCGTGGACGGGCCGGGTGGTTCCGGTCCTGGCCCTGGTCCTGGTGTCCATCCGAGGAAGCCGGAGGCCGACCCGGCCGCGGTCTCGGACGCCATCAGCGCCCAGGCCGGGACGCGCGCGCACTACCGCACCAGCCGGACGCGGGTGACCGTCAGCGGCGTGGCCGGCGCGACCGAGCTCGTGTCGTTCACCGGTGACGCCACCTGGGACGGCTACCAGCTGGTGTCCGGCCGGTGGTTCACGGGGCCGGGCGAAGCCGTCGCGCCGACGCCGTTCCTCACCGCCACCGGCACCCGCGTCGGCGACACCGTGACGCTGAACGACGGCGAGAAGTCGGTCACCGTGCGGATCGTCGGCGACGTCTTCGAGATGGGCAACGACGGCATGGTGGTGCTGACCGACGCGGCCACGTTCACGTCCGGGTCGACGGACACCAGCCACTACATCGCGGTCCGGCCCGGCACCGACGTCACCTCCTACGTCGAAGGGCTGAACACGGCGCTGAAGCCGCTCGGCGCCACCGCGCGGCCCGGTCGGTCCAATCAGGCCAGCGACACCGTCATCCTGATCAACAGCCTGACCACGATCCTCACGCTGATGCTCGTCGCGGTGGCCGCCATGGGCGTGCTGAACGCCGTCGTGCTCGACACCCGGGAACGGATCCGGGACCTGGGCGTCCACAAGGCGCTCGGCATGACGCCCCGGCAGACCATCGCGATGGTGATCGCCTCCGTCGTGCTGATCGGGGTGGTCGGCGGTGCGGTCGGCGTGCCCGCCGGGGTCGCGCTGCACCGGGCCGTGCTGCCGGCGATGGGGGAGAGCGCCGGGATCGGCCTGCCCGCGTCGGTCTTCGCCGTGCACGACCCGCTGACGCTGCTCCTGCTGGCCATCGGCGGCTCGCTGATCGCGGTCGTGGGCGCCGTGCCGCCGGCCACGTGGGCGGCGAAGACGTCTACGGCAAGGGCTTTGCGGACCGAATAGGGCGGAGGACGGGGACCAGGGCGAGCGCCGGTAGCAGCAGCAGCGGCACGACCAGCAGCGCCCGGAGGACGCCGACCTGGTCCCCGAGCAGGCCGACGACCGGCGGCCCGGCCAGGAACGCGGTGTAGCCGATCACCGCGACCACGCTGACCCGTGCGGCCGCCCGGTCCTCCTCGTCGGCGGCGGCGCTCATGCCGACCGGGAAGCCGAGTGACGTGCCCAGGCCCCACAACGCCACCCCGGCCACCGCCACCGCCGGCGAGCCGCCCAGCACCGCCAGGGTCGTCCCCGTGATCGCCAGCAGCATCGTGCCCACCAGCACCGGCACCCGTCCCCACCGGTCGAGCGCCACCGTGCCGACCACCCGGCCGAACGTCATCGTGGTCACGAACACGCCGAACACGATCGCGCCCGCCGCCGGCCCGAACGCGTAGCCGTCCACGAACGCCACCGCTACCCAGTCGTTCGCGGTGCCCTCGGTGAAGGCCAGCACCAGCACCAGCAACCCGATCAGCAACGTGCGCGGTTCACGCCAGGCCGCCAGCACACCGCTCTTCTCGCCGATCGCGTCGCTCGTGCTGTGCCGGAACGACCGCGCGGCCGCGACCGTGCCGGTCAACGTGACGACCGCGACGCCCGTCAGGTGCGCCGTCACCGGCAGGCGCAGCGAGGCCGCCGCCGCGGCCAACCCGGCGGCCACCACCGTGCCCAGGCTCCAGACCGCGTGGAACCGCGGCATGACCGTGCGCCCGACCACCCGCTCCACCGCCGCCGCTTCGACGTTCATCGCCACGTTGCACGTGCCAGATCCGTACCCCAGGAGGAACAACCCGACCGCCGTCGCCGCCGCCGAGGGCCAGATGCCGATGGCCGCACCCGCCACCACCAGCCCGGCGGCGACTCCGACGGTCGACGCGCACACCGTTCGCCGGGCTCCGAGGCGGTGGGTCACCTCGCCGGCGGTGAGCATCGCCAGCGTCGCGCCGGCCGACATGGCCAGCAGGAGGAGCCCGAGCGCGCCCGCGCCGAGGCCCAACGCGTCGCGGGCGGCGGGGACGCGTGCGAACCAGGACGCCACCGCGACCCCGTTGAGCCCGAACGTCACCGCGACCCCTGCAGCGGCCCCTCCGACGCCACCCGACGTCACCTCGACTCTCGACATGCAACTCCCTTCCCCGACCGTCCCGATCCTCGCGCCCTGCCAACCCATCGCCGCGCACCCAGCCATGACCCAGCCCTGACCCAGCCCTGACCCTGAACCCAGCCCTGACCCGCTTCCGTGACCTCATACGTGGAAGCGCTTCCACCACAAGGGCGGGGCCTGGCAGACTTCCCCCGTGGCCAAGGCCGAGCAGGGACGGGAGCCGATCTCGCCGAACGGGCGGAATTCGACCTCGCCGAACGGGCAGGAGCCGACCTTGTCGGACGTGGCCCGCCGAGCCGGCGTGTCGCCGGCGACCGCGTCCCGCGCCCTGAGCGTCCGCGGCCCGGCCTCAGCGTCCGCCCGCCACCGAGTCGCCACCGCCGCACGCGAACTGGGCTACACCCCCAACCCCGTTGCCCGCGCCCTGGCCACCCGCAGCGGCACCCGCGTCGCGATAGCCGTCGGCGGCCAAACCTCGCACGTGCTGAACGACCCCTACGTAGCCCGCGTAACCGCCGCCACCGCCGGCGCGGCCGCCGCACGCGGGGTCGGCGTATCCCTCCACTGGCTCCCACTGCACGATCCCGGCGAACTGGGCAGGTTGGCCGACGACCGCGACATCGGCGGCGTGATCGTCGTCAACCCCACCACCCCGGCGCTGGCCACGATCCCCAGGTCCGCCCGAGGCCGGATCGCGTCGATCGGCATCGGAACCCGCCACGTGCCGTCCTTCGACGTGGACAACTCCACCGGCACCACGAAGGTGATCGAACACCTGCTCACCACGGGCCGCCGGCGAATCGCCATGATCACCGGCCCCCGATGGCTCCCGTGCACCGAACGCGCCCTCACCGCCTACCACCGCGCCCTCGCCGACGCCGGAGCCCCACCCCGCCTGGCCGCGGGCAACTTCACCGCAGCCACGGGCGAATCCGCCACCACCGAAATCCTGACCCGCTGGCCGGACACGGACGCGATCTTCGCCCTCGGCGACCTGTCCGCCCTCGGCGCGCTGACCGCCCTGCGCCGCAAGGGCGTCGACGTGCCGGGCGACATCGCCGTCGCCGGCTTCGACGACCTCCCCTACGCCGCCCTGAGCCACCCCGGCCTCACCACCACCACGCACCCGGTCGAAGCCATCACCACCGCCGCCGCCACCGCCGTCCTCAACCACCAACCCGCACCACCACAAACCTTCTACCCGACCACCCTGATCCTCCGCGCCAGCACCTGACCCGCTGAGCCGCTGACCGCTGCCGGCTGACGTCAGGCGGTCAGGCGGTCAGGCATCACGCGTCAGGCGTCACATGACAGGCGCGTCAGGCGTCAGGTGTCCGGCCAGCCAGCCACCCGGCCGGCCGGCCGGCCGGG
>NZ_JBEOVG010000077.1:0-44564 GCF_040295345.1 Actinosynnema sp. NPDC002837 | reverse complement strand
GCCACGTAGGCGTGCTGCGGTCGTCGTTCGCCCTGCCCGAGGGGCGGCGGCCGGCTACCAGCGCCCGAAGCGCACGGCCTCCTCGAACGGCCGCCGCCTCCGGGTCCACGGTGACGCGCCCTCCGAGACGCCCTGCTCCGCGCCGTGCCCGATCGCGATCGCGCCGATCGGCACGTGGCTCGCGGGCACGCCGAACTCCGCGCGCAGCCGGTCGAAGTCCTCCTCGGCGATGCCGAAGTACACCGCGCCGAGCCCTTCGTCGACCGCGGTCTGCAGGATCAGCAGCACGGCCATCCCGGTGTCGATGTGCCAGAACGGCACCGGCCAGTGGTCCTCGCTCCGGTCGGTCCACCCCTTGTCCGGCTCGGCGTACCGGTCCAGGTAGGCGTCCTTCACCGCGAACGCGACCACGATCACCGGCGCGGTCTTGGCGGTGTCCGCGGTCCACAGCTGCCGGACCGACTCGTGGAACGCCGCCGTCTCCTCGCCGCGCAGCACGAGGAACGCCTGCCCCTGCGAGTACCCGGCCGACGGGCCGCGCAGCGCGTTGCGCATGATCCGCCGCACGCTCTCGTCCGACACCGGCTCGTCGGTGAACTCCCGCACCATCCGCCTGCGCCGGACCACGTCCTGGAACTCCACGAGAACCCCCTCCTCCTCGACCGATCGCCTGCTCAGCGCAGGGTCGGCACGTCGCCGTTGCCCACCCGGACGACGTCGACACCGCGCAGCCCGCTCCGCCACGAGGCAACCACATCGGCGAGGGCCGCGGGAGACACCGGGCGCCGGCCCAACCCGATCGCGTACCGGACCGCGTCCGGCGTGCGTTCGACCGGCCGCGGCCACGCGTGCGCGTCCGGCGTCCCCGCCACCTCCAACGCCGTGAGCAACGCCCGCATCCGGCCGCGGACCGGGCCGACCAGGTCGTGCGGCACGGTGACCAGCGCCCAGGCGGCGTGCACGCGGTGCGCGTCGGGCGGTGCGGACAGCCCGGGAGCTCCCGCTTCCACGAGCTCCCACGCCCGGTACAGCTCGGCCGTCAGCAGGTCGCGGAACCCCGGGCCGACCTGCTCCGTGCACGAGCGCACGGGCGCGGTCGGCGTCATGATCGTCACCGGCGCGCCGGTGCGCTCCGGGGCGGTCGCCAAACCGATCGGGTCACGCCAGTCCCACGCCGCCCAGGTCGCGAAGAACCCGGCGAGCAGGTCCGGCCCGTCCCACTCGCGCACGGTCCGCGCCGCGAGCACCGACCACCCCAGCCCGGGCACACCGCCGAACGGCGCCGAGTCCAGACCACGCGCCCGCGCCCACCCCTTGACCGCCCGGGCCAACCGCGCGAAGTCCTCACCCCGCCCACCGACCGCCGCCCGCACCGCCTCCGCGTCACCGACCGCGCTCAACGCCACCCCGTCGCCCGCCGCCACCGCGAGGTCCACCCCGAGCCCGTCCACGACGAAGCGGAACCCGGGCGACCGCGCACCGACCACCGGCCGGACAACCACCCCGGGCAGCGCGGCGGCGACCCGTTCGGCCACGGTCGTCGAATCCGCCACCTCGACGACCAGGTCGAGGTCGGCCTCGGGCAACCCACACCCCATCCGCCGCGAGCCGACGACGTTCACCACGTCCGGCGCGCCCGACCGGGTGCCGAGCGCAGCCGACAAGGCGCGGGTGACGCGGTCGGCCACCGCGTCCAGCGACGGTCCCGGCGGGGTGGCCGGCTCCTCGAACCACCGCACCTCGCCGGTGCCCAGCGCGACCGCCGCGCGCGGCAGCATGGGCCCGTCGCCCCGCCTCGACAGCACCACCACCTCGTCCACCCGGCCCGACCGCGCGCCGACCCCCTCCGCCGCCTGCCGCGAGCGGCCGACGGTGAGGTGCGGGGTGAAGTCGTCCCTGGTCCGGCAGGCGGGGAACGGCCGCCGCACCGCGTCGTGCAGCGCCCTCCACGGCGTGGCACCGGCCGCCGCCGGGTCGAGCCACACCACCCCCGGCCCGAACTCCCGCACGCCGTCCACCACCACCGGGAACGGCGGCACACCGGCGACCGCCTCGGCCAGCAGCGGCACGGCCCCGTCGAAGTCGGCTTCCGGCACGAACCCGAACAGCAGCGTCACGTGCGGCGGCCACCGGTCGGCCCGGTGGTCGTGCTCCCGCCGCACCCGCTCGACCTCCTCCCACGGCCCCGGCAGCCACACCACCGCGGTCCGCGGCGTCGGCGCCGAGTCGAGCACACCGGCGGACGGCACGGCGGCCGCCAACCGCGCCAGCACCCCGTAGTGGTCGGAGGCGAACCGGCCGTCGACGGGCCGATCACCGACCAGCTCCGCGCCGACGCACCGCCACCCGCCGCGCACGAACACCCTGTCCAGCCGCGACCGGCGGCCGGACAGCGAGGACACCGCCGCCAGCGGGTTCACCACCGGGTCGAACGTCGGCGGCTCGTCGTCACGCGCCTCCAGCCACGCGTCGCGCATCCCGAGCGCGGCGGCCGGCCGCCGGCCACCGTCGTTGAAGTCGCCGACCAGCACCACGTCGCCCGCCACCCCGGCGAACGCCTCCGCGACCCGCCCGAGCTGCGCCTTCCGCAAGGCCTGCCCGTTCGCGGTGTGATCGCTGGTCAGGTGGGTGGCCGCGACGACGAGCGGCCCGCCGGCGGTCTCCACCACGATCGCGGCGACGGCCTTGTGCGAGCCGAGCGGGAACCGGGCGGCCTCCAGCACCGGCAGCCTGCTCAACACCACCAGCCCGGTGCGGTCGACGTCGGGCCCGGTCGGGTCGACGTCGAGCGTGTAGCCCGCACGCACCCACGGCTGGGCCATGAGCGCGGCGAGCAGGTCGGGCTCGACCTCCTGCAACGCGATCACGTCCGCGTCGGCCGCCGCCAGCTCGCCGAACAGCAGCGGACGGCGGCGGGCCGTGTCGATGCGATCGCTGTCGTAGCGGTCCCACAGCACGTTCCAGGTGAGGAATCGCGCCGCCTCTGAAGCCCGGCCGGAGCCGGCCTCGCCACTGAGCGCCCGACCTCGAAACGCGCGACCGCCGGGAGACGGGTCGCGAACGACCGACGTGAGCTCGCCGGCGGGGACCCAGCCGTGCAGCGGGTCCCAGGCGTGCGGGGTGCTCGCGGTGAAGACCGGCGCACGCAGGAGGCGCGGTGCCCGCACCCGGCCCGCCGCCGACTCGCCGACCCGGTCAAGCCCGGTGGCCCGGTCCCACACCACCTCGCCGTCCGCCTCCACGAACAGCACCCGGTGCCACGGCACCTCACCGCCCGGCGTGAACGCGGGCAGCGCGATCCGCTTGGGCCCCACCCCGCGCTGCTGCACGCCCAGCACGAACCGCGCCGGGTCGAAGCGCGGATCCCAGCGGACCTGGTGGTAGACCTGCTCGCTCGTGCGCATCACGGCTCCCCGGAATCGTCCGCGGACTCCACGGCGCCGCCCGCGCCGACGTACCACGTGCGGTGGGCCTGCCACGGGTAGGGCGGGCTGAACCGCCGGGCCTGGGCGTCCAGCACCGCGGCCGGCACGGCGTGCGCCCGCGACCCGTTGCGCCGGGCGACCTCCCGTTCGTCGACCAGCACCACCGCGTGCGTCACCATCGCATCGTGCCGCCGCGCGACCGCGTGCACCAACGCCCGTTGCGGCTCGACCAGCGACGTCGCGTCCCACACCACGGTCCGGCGCGCGCGCAGCGCGGCGTCGAGCCGGTCGAGCCCCGCCCGCAGCACCCGGGCGTTGACCCGCTGGTCGGCCCGGTCACCCGCCTCCTCGCGCAGGTCGTCCAACGACACCCGGACGTCGGCCGGCAGCCCGGCGGCGAACGTCGACTTGCCGCTGCCCGACAACCCCACCAGGTGCACCACCGACCCGAACCCGCCGGCACGCCACCGCCACGTCGCGGCGACGGCCTCCTCCACGTCCGGCACCCGCCCGGCCCGGATGCCCGCGTCCCGCGCCTCGGCCCAGCACCGGTCGGCGGCCGGCCCCGAGCGCTCGCGCAGCCCCGACCGCAACCGGTCGAACGACCCGACGTCCTCCGCGTGCAAGGCGGACCAGGCCACCTGGTCACGCGCGTCCGCGCCGGGCGCGACGGCGGCCGACACGGCGTGCAGCACGTCGAGGTCCACCGCGGTCGAGAAGCGCAGCAGCCCGGCCCGCCGCGCTTCGTCCGGGAACGGCTCGTGCAGCAGCCGGTGCAACCCCACGAGATCGCCGACGCGCCGCGCCACCCCGACCCCGACCGGACCCGCCAGCAACGACATCACCCGCCCGCGCCGGAGCCGGCGCGCCGCCACCGCCAGCACCCCCGCCAGCCGGGCCTCCCCGCTCAACCCCGCCGCCACCGCCGCGGCCGGCTCCACGTCGCCCTCGTCACCGTCGAGCCCGACCGCGTCGAGCAGCGCGGACAGCTCGAACGGCGCGCCCGACCGCACGTCCCACAGCACGGAGCCGGGCCCGAGCCCGTTCGCCACCACCGGCGCCGCCATCCAGTGCGTGCCGGTCCGCACGTGGTGCGGGCGCACCCACTTCGCCACCCGCCGCCCGAACTCGGCCCGCCCGAACCCCTCGGCGGTCCGCACGACGAACCCCTCCTGCCGCGCCGCGTCGACGCGCAGCCGGCGCAACGCCCGCTCGTCGAACACCCCGCGCCACAGCACCGGCGGCACGGGCACGCCGAGGTCGCGCAGGAACCGCGCGGTCCGGTCCCAGTCCAGGCAGCGGTCGCCGTCCCACACGGAGAACCCGTAGAACCAGCTCTCCAGGTCGTCGTACCCGATCGAGTGACGTGCGTAGACGTTCTCGCCGCAGATCCGCCACCCTGCGGGCAACCGCGACCCGATCCGCCCCTGGAGCCCCTTGACCCACGACCGGGACGGGTGGTGCGCCGAGTCGAGCGACCGCGCGTGCACCCCGTCGGCGTACAGGGTGGTGTTCTCGCCGTCGAGCTTCTCGGTGACCACCACCTCACGGCCCCTCAGCGCGTCCAGGTCGGCGACCCGCACGTCGTCCGCCGACGCGCCGGGCGACCACGGCAGGTGCGGCGTGCGCGGGTACGGCGTGCGCATGACCCCTCCCACCACTGGATTCCGGGTGAACCATAGAGATCGCCGACCCCGCTGATCGACCGGTTTTCGGTGGTGTCCCGGTCCGCCGGACGACTGGATACGATGACGATTCGACGAAGGTCGAACAGAAAGGACGAACGTGGAAACGCTCGAGTTCCAGTCGGAGGCGCGTCAGCTCCTGCGGCTGATGATCCACTCGGTCTACTCGAACAAGGACACGTTCCTGCGCGAGCTGGTGTCCAACGCCTCGGACGCGCTGGACAAGCTCAGGCTGGAGACGTTCCGGGACAAGGACCTGGTCGCGGACACGTCGGACCTCCACGTCGCCATCGAGGTGGACCGGGAGGCGCGCACGCTCACGATCCGGGACAACGGCATCGGCATGACCCGCGAGGACGTGATCGGGCTCATCGGCACGATCGCCAAGTCCGGCACCGCCGAGTTCCTGCAGAAGCTGAAGGAGTCGAAGGACTCCGCCGCCTCGCAGGACCTCATCGGCCAGTTCGGCATCGGCTTCTACTCCTCGTTCATGGTCGCCGACAAGGTCACGCTGGTGACCAGGCACCCGCGCGCGGAGGGCGTCCGGTGGGAGTCCACCGGCGAGGGCACCTACACGATCGAGGACGTCGACGACGCGCCGCAGGGCACCTCCGTGACCCTCCACCTCAAGCCGGCCGACCCCGAGGACCACCTCGCCGACTACACGTCGACCGCGAAGATCACCGAGATCGTCAAGAAGTACGCCGACTTCATCACCTGGCCGATCCGGCTGGCCGCGGAGGACGGCGCCGAGCCGACCACGATCAACTCGCGCAAGGCGCTGTGGGCGCGGCCCGCCTCCGAGGTCACCGAGGAGGAGTACGCCGAGTTCTACCGGCACGTCAGCCACGACTGGAACAAGCCGCTCGAGACGATCCGGATGCACGGCGAGGGCGTGTTCGAGTACCGGGCCCTGCTGTTCATCCCGTCCCAGGCGCCGCTGGACCTGTTCATGCGCGAGCGCAAGCGGGGCGTGCAGCTCTACGTCAAGCGCGTCTTCATCATGGACGACTGCGAAGAGCTGATGCCGGAGTACCTCCGGTTCGTCAAGGGCGTGGTGGACGCCCAGGACCTGTCGCTCAACGTGTCGCGCGAGCTGCTCCAGCACGACCGCCAGATCCAGCAGGTGCGCCGGCGGCTGGTGAAGAAGGTGCTCTCGACCGTCAAGGCCATGATGGCCGACAAGCCCGAGTCCTACGAGACGTTCTGGCGCGAGTTCGGCGGCGCGGTCAAGGAGGGCCTGCTCGCCGACCCCGACAACCGCGACGCCATCCTCGACATCGCCTCGTTCGCCTCGACGGCCGACGCGGAGAAGCCGACCACGCTCGCGGCCTACGTCGAGCGGATGAAGGACGACCAGCGGCACATCTACTACATGACCGGCGACTCGCGGGCCACGGTGGAGAACTCGCCGCACCTGGAAGCGCTGCGGGCCAAGGGCTTCGAGGTGCTGATCCTCACCGACCCGATCGACGAGATGTGGGTCGACGCCGTGCCCGGGTACAAGGACAAGACGTTCCAGTCGATCGCCAAGGGCCAGGTCGACCTGGAGACCGACGAGGAGAAGGCGCAGGCGCAGGAGCGGCAGAAGGACTTCGCCGACTTCCTGACCTGGATGACCTCCACCCTGACCGACCAGGTCAAGGAGGTGCGGCTGTCCTCGCGCCTGACCACGTCGGCCGCGTGCGTCGTCGGCGACGCGCACGACCTGACCCCGACCCTGGAGAAGATGTACCGGGCGATGGGCCAGGAGCTGCCGCCGGTCAAGCGGATCCTGGAGCTCAACCCCGACCACGCCCTGGTCTCCGGCCTGCACAAGGCCTTCGCCGACCGCGGCGGCGAGGACCCGTCGCTCGCCGAGTCGGCCGAGCTGCTCCACGGCATGGCGCTGCTCGCCGAGGGCGGCGACCTGCCCGACCCGTCCCGCTTCGTCCGGCTGATGTCGGACCACCTGGAGCGGACCCTGTGACGCCCTGAGCCGCCCTGAGCCCCGTGCGGGCTCCCGCCCACCGCGCCGGGAGCCCGCACCCGGTTCACCGACCTCCACACCTCTGAGGCCCTCACCCAACTACCACAACGGGCCTCCACCTCCGAGGCCCTCACCAACTACCCACAACGGACCCGCCACATCCCCACCTAGGCCCGATTTGACATGGGTTCGGGTGCTTTAGGCTGGTCGAAGCCGGCAGGCCTGGCGGGACGCTTTTCCCCGCCGGGCCTGCCGGCTTCGGCCTGCCTGGAGTGCCCGTAAGGGCCCCATGTCAAATCGAGCCGAACTCACCCCGCGCCGCCGCGCCGCCACACCGATCCCACCCCACCTCCACACCCCCAATGTTGGGCAGACTCTGGACCGCCGTCACAAAAGTGCCGTATGTTCGCCGGCATGGAGTTGCTGGGAAAGGTCGCGGTGGTCACCGGCAGTGGCCGTGGTCTGGGCCGGGCGTACGCGGAAGCCTTGGCGCGGGCGGGCGCGGCGGTCGTGGTCAACGACGTGGACGCGGAGGCCGCGGACGCGGTGGTGAAGACGATCGCGGCCGACGGCGGACGCGCGGTCGCCGTGGTCGCGCCGGTCGGTCCGACCTCGACCGCGGACCGGCTGGTCGCGACCGCCGTCGAGGAGTTCGGCGGGCTCGACGTCCTGGTCGCCAACGCCGGCATCCTGCGCGACCGCGTGCTGTGGAAGATGTCCGACGACGACTTCGACGCGGTGGTCGACGTGCACCTGCGCGGCACGTTCACCTGCGCCCGCGCGGCCGCGATCCATCTTCGGGAGCAGGGTCGGGGCGGCAGCCTGGTGCTGATCTCCTCGCCCGCCGGTCAGCGCGGCAACTTCGGGCAGACCAACTACGCGGCGGCGAAGGCGGGCATCGTCGCGATGGCCCGCACGTGGGCGCTGGAGCTGGCCCGCGCGGACATCGCGGTCAACGCCGTGGTGCCGGTCGCCGCGACCGAGATGACCCGGACCATCCCGGCGTTCGCGCCCGTCATCGAGGAGGCCGAGCGCACCGGCGCGCCGTTCCCGGACTGGCTGCGCCGCGACGAGGGCCTCGGCACGGTGGAGGACGTCGCGTCGTTGATCGTCTTCCTGGCCTCCGACGCGGCACGGCGGATCACGGGCCAGGCCATCGGCATCGGCGGCGACCGGCTCGCCCTCTGGGCGCACCCCCGCGAGAAGGCGGTGGCGCTCGCCGACGGCGGGTGGACCGCGGACGCCATCGCCGAGTCGTGGGCGAGCGGCGTCGGCGCGGAACCGGAGACCTTCGGCATCCCGGCGCCGACACCGCCGGAGGCCTGACGTGGTCCTCGCCCTGGACGAGCTCGTGGCCATCGACGTGCACACGCACGCCGAGGTGTCGAGGGACGGCCACCCCTCGTTGAGCCCCGAACTGCTGGCCGCCTCGGCGACGTACTTCGGCGCGCACGGCCACCGCCAACCGACCGTCGACGAGACCGCGGCGTACTACCGGGAACGGCGGATGGCGGCGGTCGTCTTCACCGTCGACGCCGAGCACGCCACCGGCCACCCGCGCATCTCGAACGAGGAGGTCGCGGAGAACTGCGCCGAGCACTCCGACGTGCTGATCCCGTTCGGGAGCGTCGACCCGTGGAAGGGCCGCGCGGGCGCGCGGGAGGTGCGCGCGCTGGTCGAGCGGCACGGCGTGCGCGGCTTCAAGTTCCACCCCAGCCTCCAGGGCTTCGCGCCGAACGACCCCATGGCGTACCCGTTGTACGAGGTCATGGAGGAACTCGGCGTGCCCGCCCTGTTCCACACCGGGCAGACCGGGATCGGCGCGGGCCTGCCCGGTGGTGGCGGCATCCGCCTGAAGCACTCGAACCCCGTGCTGGTGGACGACGTGGCCGTGGACTTCCCGGAGCTGCGGATCATCCTGGCGCACCCGTCGTTCCCGTGGCAGGACGAGGCGTTGGCGGTGGCCACGCACAAGCCGCACGTGCACATCGACCTGTCCGGGTGGTCGCCCAAGTACTTCCCGCCGCAGCTCGTCCGCTACGCGAACTCACTCCTGCAGGACAAGGTGCTCTTCGGCTCGGACTACCCGGTGATCACGCCGGACCGCTGGCTGGCGGACTTCGAGGCGCTCGACCTCAAGCCCGCCGTCCGCCCCAAGATCCTCAAGCACAACGCGGCCAGGCTGCTCGGCCTCGACACCACGGACTCGGAGCGCACATGACCACCACCGTCACCGGAGCGTCGGAACTCCTCGCGCTGGCCGGGCACGACCTCGGGCACACCGGGTGGCGCGAGATCACCCAGGACCGGGTCGACGCCTTCGCCAACGCCGCCGACGACCACCAGTGGATCCACGTCGACCCCGAGCGGGCGGCCGCGGGACCGTTCGGCACGACCATCGCGCACGGCTACCTCACGTTGTCGCTGATCATCCCCATGTTCGGGGAGCTGCTGGCGGTCGACGGCGTCCGGATGAGCGTCAACTACGGGCTGGACAAGGTGCGCTTCCCCAGCCCGGTGCGCGTCGGGGACAAGATCAGGCTCGCGGGCCGCGTCGCTTCGGCGGACGAGGTCGCGGGCGACGGCGTCCAGCTGGTGCTGGACTTCACCGTCGAGATCGACGGCTCGGACAAGCCGGCGTGCGTCGCGCGCGCCGTGTACCGGCACTACCCCTGAGGGGGCCACCACCATGTCGACCACGCCGAACGCACCCAACGTCCAACTCCGCCGCGCCGTCGCGTCGAGCTTCGTCGGCAGCGTGATCGAGTACTACGACTTCCTGCTCTACGCCACCGCGTCCGCCGTGGTGTTCAACAAGGTCTTCTTCTCATCCCTCGACCCGCTCGTGGCCACCATCGCGAGCTTCGGCACGTTCGCCACCGGCTACCTGGCCCGCCCGCTCGGCGGGGTCCTGTTCGGACACTTCGGCGACCTGTTGGGCCGCAAGCGGATGCTCGTGCTGACCATGACGTTGATGGGCGTGGCCAGCTTCCTCATCGGACTGCTGCCCACCTACGCCCAGGTGGGTTGGCTCGCGCCGGTCGGCCTGGTCGCGCTGCGCGTGGTGCAGGGCATCGCGGTCGGCGGCGAGTGGGGCGGCGCGGTGCTGATGTCCGCCGAGCACGCCACCCGCAGGCGCGGGCTGTGGGCCGGGTTCACCAACGCCGGCGCGCCGTGCGGGATGGTGCTGTCGACGTTGGCGCTGACGGCGACCGCCGCGCTGGTGGGCGAACGGGCGTTCCTGGACTGGGGCTGGCGGATCCCGTTCCTGCTCAGCATCGTGCTGCTCGGCGTCGGGTTGTTCGTGCGGCACCGGGTCGACGAGACACCGGCGTTCCAGGCGGTGCTGGACGCGGGCGTCAAGCGGCGGGCGCCCGTGGTCGAGGTGCTGCGCAACCACCCGCGCGTGCTGCTGCTGGGCATCGGTGTGGGGCTGGCCGCGTTCGTGGCGCAGTCGACGTTGACGACGTTCGTCCTGGCACACGGCGTGGCGGCCGGTCACGCGCGGCAGACCGTGCTCAACGCGCTCACGCTGTCCTCCGCCTGCGCCGTCGTGGGCATCCTCGGGTTCGCGGCGGCGTCGGACCGGTTCGGCCGGCGGCCGGTCGTGGTGGCGGGCGCGATCGCGATGGCGGTGTACGCGTTCGTGCTGTTCCCGTTGGTGGACAGCGGTGACACGGTGCTGCTGACCGTGGCGCTGGTGCTGGGCCAGGGCGTGATCCACCCGATGATGTACGGGCCGCTCGCGGCTCTCTACAGCGAGCTGTTCAGCACGGAGAACCGGTACACGGGCGCGTCCCTGGGCTACCAGGTCGCCGGGCTGGGCGCGGGGATCGCGCCGCTGTTGTTCGCCGAGATCCAGCGGGCGACCGATGGGCAGGGGTTGACGCTCATCTCGTCGACCATCGCCGCGTTCTGCCTGCTGACCGTGGTGTGCGTGCTGGCGTTGAAGGAGACCGGCACCCGCGACCTCAGCTCGGTCGCCGTCCCCTGACCCCGCGCGTCCTACGTCCACACCCCGCGTTGCGCCAGGTCGTCCAGCCGCCGTGCGATCGCGTCCGCCGCCGCACGCAGGTCCGGCACGAGGCGGTGCAGGTCGGTGCGCACCGAGCGGACCACGATGCCCAGCGCGCCGGGCGGCTCGTGGCCGTCCGCCGGGATGGCGACGGCGACCGAGCACGAGCCGAGCGTCATCTCCTCGTTGGTCAGCGCGTACCCGCGTTCCGCCGTGGCACGCAGGTCGCGCGCCAGCCGCGCCCGCTCGGTGATCGTGTACCGGGTGTGGCGGCGCAGCGGTCGGGCGAGGTAGCGGCGCACGAACTCCGGGTCGGCGCGGGCGAGCAGGGCCTTGCCGACGCCGGTCGCGTGCAGCGGCAGCCGGGCGCCGATCCGGGAGATGATGGGCACGGAGCGGTGGCCGGAGAGCTTCTCCACGTACAGCGCGTCGAAGCCGTCGTGCACGGCGAGGTGGATGTTCTCGCGCGTCGCCTCGTAGAGGTCCTGCATGAACGGCAGCGCGACCTCCCGCAGCCGACCGGCCACCGGCGCCAACGTCGCCGCCTCCCACAGGCGCAGGCCGATGCTGTAGCCCCCGTCCGCGTCACGTTCCAGCGCGCCCCACGACACCAGCTCGCGGGCCAACCGGTGCACCGTCGCCAACGGCAGGTCCGCGCGCCGCGCGAGCTCGGTCAGCGTGAGCCGCGGGTGCTCGGCGTCGAACACGCCGAGCAGCGCCAGCGCCCGCCCGGCCATCGAGCGCCGGGGCGCGTCGCGGTTGACCGCCATGCAGGTCCTCCTTCGAACGCCGGACACCGAACGTATCCGCCCGGCCGGCGCGGAATCGCCGCGACTTTCACCCAGTGGAAGTCGATCCTGGCGAACGGTCGCACGCCGCCCTTGGGTTGACCCATGCGAACAAGAGTCGGAATCGTCGGCGCGGGCCCCGCCGGCCTGGTGCTGTCCCACCTGCTGGCCGAGCGCGGCATCGACTCCGTGGTCGTCGAGACGCGCAGCCGTGCGGCGATCGAGCAGACGATCCGCGCCGGCGTGCTGGAGCAGGGCACGGTGGAGCTGCTGTCCGCCATGGGTGTCGGCGCGCGTGCGTTGGCCGAGGGCGCGCGGCACGAGGGGATCGAGCTGCGGTTCGGCGGCCAGGGCCACCGGATCGACTTCGCCGGGCTCACCGGCCGGGCGGTGTGGCTCTACCCGCAGCACGAAGTGCTCAAGGACCTGATCGCGGCACGGCTCGCGGCCGGGGCCGACATCCGGTTCGAGGCGAGCGACGTCGCGCTGCACGGCGTCACGTCCGACGAGCCGGTCATCTCCTTCACCGACGCCGACGGCACGCCGGTGGAGCTGCGCTGCGACGTGATCGCCGGGTGCGACGGCTCGTCGGGCGTCAGCAGGCGCTCCATCCCGGACGGCGAGCGCACCGACTACTTCCGCGCCTACCCGTTCGGGTGGTTCGGCATCCTGGCCGAGGCGCCACCGTCCTCGAAGGAGCTCGTCTACGCCCACTCCGAACGCGGGTTCGCGCTGATCAGCACGCGGACGCCGCAGGTGCAGCGGATGTACTTCCAGTGCGACCCCGACGAGCGCGCCGAGGACTGGAGCGACGACCGGATCTGGGCCGAGCTGAACGCGCGGGTCGCGGGCGACGGGTTCGGCCTGGCGGAGGGCCGCATCTTCGACCGGGGCGTGATCCCGATGCGCAGCTACGTGTGCGAGCCGATGCGGCACGGCCGGCTGTTCCTGGCGGGGGACGCCGCGCACGTCGTGCCGCCCACCGGCGCGAAAGGACTCAACCTCGCGGTGGCGGACGTCGTCGTGCTCGCCCGCGCGTTGGAGGAGTACTTCGGCGCCGGGTCCACCGAGTCGTTGGACGCCTACGGCCCGACCGCGGCGCGCCGGGTGTGGCGGGCGCAGCACTTCTCGTGGTGGATGACGTCGATGCTGCACACCGACCCGGCCGGCTCGCCGTTCGACGTGAAGCGGCAGCTGGGCGAGCTGGAACTGGTCACCTCCAGCACGGCCGCCGCCACGCACCTCGCCGAGGCGTACACGGGTTGGCCGCTGTAGCGGTGCGGCCGAACGGGTCGGCACAGGTGCGATCGGCGTAATCCGACTGCCGGTAATCGGACCACGCGGACCGATAAAGTTGCGAATCTTCTTTCGAACAGTTTCGAAGTTGGCCGAATATGGCACCCGGTGTCGGATGGCGGCGGCCGGTATCGGTTCAGAGGGCCGCCATATGGTGTCTCAACAGGGTTTATGGGCCAGGAGGTCGGGCTGCGGTGAACCGTTTCGGCTGAGTTCGGGTGCCTGATGACCTGGTCGACGGCCAGGTCGGAGCCTGCGCAGGCCCGAAAGGCTGCCGATTTTCGGTGCTTGCCAGACCTATCTGTTTCGGTTAATACTTCTAAAAGTTTCAGGCCGGACGCGGTCGGGTGCCGCCCCCGACGGTTCCGGCCTGCGCCGCGCACGCTCTGGAGGACCGAACTCAACGAACTGTCGTTGGCGTGGAGGAATCCCGTGGCACCGGGCCCTCCCTCGCCAAGTGTGCGGATCCGGATCACCCCGCTCCGGCGGTCCGGGTCGCCCGAGCAACCCAACCACCACCTGCCGAACCCGCAGGTGCTCCCAGAAGGTGCAAACATGAAGCTGACATCGAGGTCAGTGTTGCGAGCGGCACTCGTGTCGACGTTGGTCACCGCCACCACGGGTGCCGCGGTGCTCCTGGCGACGTCGGCCAGCGCCGGGACCACTCTCGGCGCCTCCGCGGCCGAGTCGGGCCGCTACTTCGGCACGGCTGTCGCCGCGGGCAGGATGGGCGACTCCACGTACATGGGGATCCTGAACCGTGAGTTCAACATGGTGACGGCCGAGAACGAGATGAAGATGGACGCGACTGAGCCGCAGCAGAACAGGTTCAGTTACACCAACGGGGACCGGATCGTCAACCACGCACGCAGTCAGGGCATGCGGGTGCGTGGCCACGCCCTGGCGTGGCACTCGCAGCAGCCGGGGTGGATGCAGAGCATGTCGGGCAGTGCGCTGCGGTCCGCGTTGCTCAACCACGTCACCCAGGTCGCCACCTACTACCGCGGCAAGATCTACGCGTGGGACGTGGTGAACGAGGCGTTCCAGGACGGTAGTTCGGGTGCGCGTCGTGACTCCAACCTCCAGCGCACCGGCAACGACTGGATCGAGGCCTCGTTCCGGGCGGCGCGGGCGGCGGACCCGGGCGCGAAGCTCTGCTACAACGACTACAACACCGACGACTGGACCCACGCCAAGACCCAGGCCGTCTACCGGATGGTCCAGGACTTCAAGTCCCGCGGCGTGCCGATCGACTGCGTCGGGTTGCAGTCGCACTTCAACAGCCAGAGCCCGGTGCCGAGCAACTACCAGACCACGCTGCAGAACTTCGCCAACCTCGGCGTGGACGTGCAGATCACCGAGCTCGACATCGAGGGCTCCGGCTCCGCGCAGGCCTCCAACTACGAGCGCGTCGTGAAGGCGTGCCTCGCGGTCGCCCGCTGCACCGGCATCACCGTGTGGGGCATCCGCGACACCGACTCGTGGCGCGCCTCGGGCACCCCGTTGCTGTTCGACGGCTCCGGCAACAAGAAGCCCGCCTACACCTCCACCCTCAACGCCCTCAACAGCGGCGGCACCACCGTGCCCACGTCGACGACGACGACCACGACCGACACCACCACCACGACCACCACGACGACGACCACCACCACGATCCCCGGCCCGGGTGGCTGCACCGCTTCGGTGTCGCTGAACTCCTGGAACGGTGGGTTCGTCGCCACGGTGAAGGTCACCGCCGGATCGTCGGCGATCAACGGGTGGACGGTCACGACCAACCTGCCGTCCGGCGTGTCGGTCACCAACGCGTGGAGCGCCGATCGCAGCGGCAACACGGGCACCGTCCAGTGGCGCAACGTCAGCTACAATGGCAGCGTCCCGGCCGGGATGTCGACCGAGTTCGGCTTCCAGGGCACCGGTTCGGCGTCGGGCATCACGCCGACCTGCGCCGCGAGCTGATCGCGTAGCGGACAGCCCGGTGCGGTGGCCCACCCGGCCACCGCACCGGGCTTTTCCGTCTCACGTCACGCCCCCGTCGTGGAGCCGGGGCGCACGATCATCAGCACGACCACGACCGCCCACAGCAGGTTGAACACGCCGGTCGTCATGGCGAGCCGCTTCGCCGCACCGGTCGCGCCGTCGAGCACCCGCCGCTGCGCGGGCAGGATCGCCAACGCCAGCAGGCCCGCCGCGACCGCCGTCAGCAGCACGGACACCAGCAGCCACGCGTCACCGAGCACGCCGAGGCTCGCGCCGGTGGCGACGCCGAAGACCGGCACGGCGACGCCGACGACGGTGTAGGTGCGGCACGTCCGGTGCAGGAACGCGGCGACGCCGGTCGGCGACTCGCGCGCGAAGCGGGGGAACAGCGAGGCGGCCACGGCGATCGGCCCGACGGCGAGGATCGCGGCGATCACGTGGACCGAGAGCAGCAGCTTGGTCACCAGGGCTCCTTGGTACGTAGACAGACAACATATGTCGGCTGCCAATAGGTACCACACCTACCTAGATGGTGTGTAGGCTGCCAACCCATGAAGGCGGACGCGGTGCGCGGGCACCTGGACGCGATGTTGCTCGCGGTGCTCGAACCGGGACCGCTGCACGGCTACGCGGTCATCACCGCGGTCCAGCGGCGCAGCGGCGGTGTGCTCGAACTGCGCACCGGCACCGTCTACCCGGCGTTGAACCGGTTGGAACGGCTGGGTTTGCTGCGCAGCCGCTGGCAGCCCGTGGCCGACCGGCCCCGGCGCTGCTACGAGCTCACCGACGCCGGTCGGCGCGGCCTGGCCGACGCGCGGTCGACGTGGCGGGACTTCACCGCCACGATCGGCGCCGTGCTCGACCTGACCCCGTCGACGGGGCACGCCACGTGAGCGCCGCGCAGCCGGTCGAGGACTACCTGGAGGCGTTGGCCGCGTCCCTGCACGGCCCGGCGCGGGCGAAGGCCGCGATGATGCGCGAGGTGCGCGACGGCCTGGTCGACGCGGTGGAGGCGCAGACCCGCTTCGGCGTGCCGCAGGACCAGGCGGCCCGTCACGCGGTGCGCGACTTCGGCGCGGCGGAGGAGATCGCGCCGTCGTTCCAGCGCGAGCTCACCATCGCCCAGACCCGCCGCACCGCCCGCGCCGCCGCCGTCACCGTGCCGGTCCTCGTGGTGTGCCAACTGCTCGTGGGCGCCGCCGGCGACTGGCGACTGGGCGCGCTCGCCGTCCACCTGGCCGCGCTGGCCACCGCCGCCGGCCTGCTCGCGGTGACGGCGTTGGTGGCCACCGGTCCGCTCACCCGCATGCTGCCCACGCCGCACCGGCTGCCGCTGGCCGTGGCGTGGACGGCGTCCGCCGCCGCGGTGGGCATGGCGCTCGCCGCCGTCGCGCTGGGCGTCACCGCGGCGCTGTCGACCGACTGGCCGCTGACCGCGATCGCCGGCGTGCTGGCCACCGCGGCGCACGGCACGGTCGCGGCGTCGGCCCGCGAGTGCCGTCGGTGCGCCCAGGCGGTGGAGGGGGTGCGGTGACCGTGGACCTGCCCCCTCGCCTGGTCGGCCGACCGGCCACCGCAGACCTCGCGACCGCGCTCCGGGTGGCCTGCCTCCGGGAGCCGCTTCCCCGGCCTTGATCCCGCTGGTCGGCGGTGGCCGAGCGGCGAGTCGGCGACACGGAGCGTCACGGCGGGATGTCAGTGTGTGAGACGCCCTCTGTACGCGCGCGCCCATCCGGGTGTACGTTCCCGGCGGGTCTGGGAGCGCTCCCAGACATCCTTCGAGATGAGGAGGGGCTCAGTGAAGCGCTCCACCGCAGTGCTTGCCGCTTGCGCGGTGGCCCTCGGCTCAGCGGCGACGATGTTGCCGAACGCCGCGGCCGCCGCCCAGGGCTGCAAGGTCGACTACGCCGTGACGAGCCAGTGGTCCGGCGGCTTCCAGGCCAGCGTCAAGGTCACCAACCTCGGCGACCCCGTCAGCGGCTGGTCGCTGACCGTCGCGTTCCCGAACAGCTCCCAGCGGGTCACCCAGGGCTGGAACGCCACGTGGACCCAGTCGGGCTCCACGGCCACCGCGACCAACGTCGACTGGAACCGGACGCTGTCCACCGGCGCGTCGACCGACCTCGGGTTCGTCGGCGCGTACTCGGGCAGCAACCCGACGCCCACGTCGTTCGCGCTCAACGGCGTCGCCTGCACCGGTTCGACCACGGGCACGACCACGACGACCACCACGACGACGTCGACCACGAACCCGCCGGTCGGCCGCACCCCCGTCGAGATCAACGGCCAGCTGCGGGTCTGCGGCGTCAACCTGTGCAACCAGTACAACCGGCCGATCCAGCTGCGCGGCATGAGCACGCACGGCATCCAGTGGTTCGACAAGTGCTACAACAACAACTCGCTCAACGCGCTGGCGACCGACTGGAAGTCCGACCTGTTCCGCATCGCGATGTACGTGCAGGAACAGGGCTACGAGACCAACCCGTCCGGGTTCACCAGCCGCGTCAACAGCCTGGTCGACATGGCCGAGGCGCGCGGGATGTACGCGATGATCGACTTCCACATCCTCACCCCGGGCGACCCCAACTTCAACCTGGAGCGGGCCAAGACCTTCTTCGCCGCCGTCGCGCAGCGCAACGCGAGCAAGAAGAACGTGATCTACGAGATCGCGAACGAGCCGAACGGCGTGAGCTGGGCGTCGATCAAGAGCTACGCCGAGCAGGTCATCCCGGTGATCCGCGCGGCCGACCCGGACGCCGTCGTCATCGTCGGCACGCGCGCCTGGTCGTCGCTGGGCGTGTCGGAGGGCTCGAGCGAGACCGAGGTCATCAACAACCCGGTCAACGCCACGAACATCATGTACGCGTTCCACTTCTACGCCGCGAGCCACAAGGACAACTACCGCGCCGCGGTCAGCCGTGCCGCGCAGCGGCTGCCGCTCTTCGTGACGGAGTTCGGCACGGTGCTGGCCACCGGTGGCGGCACGTTCGACCGGGCGAGCACCGTCGCCTGGCTGGACCTGCTGGACCAGCTCAAGATCGGTTACGCGAACTGGACGTACTCGGACGCGAACGAGAGCAGCGCCGCGCTGCGCCCGGGCACGTGCAACGGCGGTGACTACTCCAGCAGCGGTGTGCTCACCGAGTCCGGCGCGTTGCTCAAGAGCCGGATCAGCACGACGGACAACTTCCCGACCAGCTGAACCACGCTCCACTGAGGACGGGGCCCCGCGTTCGCGCGCGGGGCCCCGTTTTCTGTGTCGCTCGATCGGGTGACCAGGTCGGAGAAGGGGCCGGAATTGTCGGTGCCCGTCGATAGCTTGCCGATCGGGGATACCGACCGAGCGGGGGAGCGAGTGATGGCACCGGGTTTCTACACCGACGGGCAGGGCCGGGTCAGGCCGATCAACGGCAAGAAGGGGGGTGCGGGGGCCGTGGTGGCGGCCGGGGTGCTGGTGCTGGGCCTGGTCGGTTCCGCGGGCGTGGCCGGCGGGGGCGGACTGCTGGGGTCGAGCGCGGGCAGTTCGGCGGGGTCGCCCGGCGTGGCCGCGCGCAAGGTGGACGGGCAGAGGGCGGCGAAGCGGGGTGATCGTGACGGCGCGTGGCAGCGGATGGGGATGCGGAGGTTGGACGACAGGGTGCGGCAGCAGGTGGAGTGCCTGTCGGCGTCGCACGGTGAGGTCCGGGAGTTCTTCACCCGCACGCCGTGCACTTCGCTGGACCGGATGGTGATCGCTGTCGGGGATGGGAGCGGCAACAACGCGGTGGTGTCGGTGGCCTGGGTCGGTTTCCGGAGCGCGCGTGACGTGCGGGCGTTCAAGCGGATCGAGGACCGCCATGGCAGCGGCGACATCCGGCCGCTCGGGGCGTCGTTGCTCGGGTTGGCCGACATCGCGTTCACCGGCCACCACTACGGCACCGACACCGATGGCAGCACCATCACCATCGCCGAAGCCGAACCGGCGGCCGGCCACCTCGACCCGGAGACGCTGGACGCCTTGGCCGAGGTCGCCGCCTACTTACCACCCCCTGACCGTTCACGCGCCTGACCGTTCACGCGCCTGACCGGTCACGGGCGACCGGTGGCGTGCCGGGCGGGTTCGGTCCTGGCCAGCGGCGCGCCTGCTCGGCGGTGGGGCCGACCGGCGGCGCACCTGACGAGTGGCGCGCCTGGCGGGGTGGCGGGTCTCACCGCGTGGCAGCCTGGCGGGCGATGTGCCTGCTCGGTCGCGGGCGGGGCCGGTGGTGTGCCTGCTGTGTCGCGGGCCTGAGCGGCGGGGAATGACGGATGGCGGGTCTCACCGTGGTGTGTCCGACCGGCTCGCGGCCTGATCGGTCGTGGGGCCGACCGGGTGGCGAGTCTGAGGTGTGGGACTTGGGCCCGCAGAGCTGCCGACCTCCTGACCTGCTGACCCATCGCAACCGCCGACCGCAACCGCTGACCTGCCGCACCGCCGCCGACTCACCGCACCGCCGCCGCCCCGTCGAGCCCTGACCTACTGGGGTGGCGCTTTCCGGTGGCGGTCGGTGTGGCCGAGGTTGCGGTCGGGGGCGATTCGGTCGCGGACGAGTTGCTTCAGCACGGCCAAGTCGGGGAAGCCGTTCTGGGCCTTGCGGGACCACAGGGTCTCGCCGTCGAGCCGGACGTCGAAAACACCGCCCGTGCCGGGGACGAGGGCGACCTCGCCCAGCTCGGTGGTGAAGGTGGTCAGCAGCTCTTGCGCGGTCCACCCGGCGCGCAGCAGCCACCGGCACTGCGTGCAGTACTCGATCTCCAGGCGGGGCTCTCTCGCGGTCACGGGTCCAGTATCGCGATTGGGACGGCATCGCGGCGACCCGCGGTAGTGCCGGTCACGGCGAAGGGAGGTGGACGGGGGTCCAACGCAAACGGTCAGGGGACAGAGGTCTCGGCGAAGCAGCGGCCGAAGTCGTCGACCTGGGGTTCGGCGAAGAGGATGTTGCGCACCAGCGTGTTCACCCACGGCCGTCGGCCCCACGGGTACGGGTCGAAGGTGGGGAACTCCCGGTCGAACAGCTCCTCGAGCGGTCCGAGGACGTGGCGGACGCCGCGGTCGTCGCCACTCCACACGTCCGCGCCCAGCCGGGCCTTCTTCGCCAACACCGGCGCGACGCGGCGCAGGTAGGCGCAATCGGGCCGGGTGACGCGTCGATCGACTCGTCCCCGGTGTAGTACCGGGCCGAACTCGCCGATCCAGCTCGGCGTGCCGGTGCGCCGCATGAACTCCGTGCGCCGCAGGAAGGTCTGCTCCACGACACCCCGGTCGAAGAACCCGCCACGCGTCGTGCCCGGGTACCGGCCGTCCCGCGCGATCCCGGGCAGGGCGTAGTCGTGCGCGCTGTACACCGCGTCGGCGAAGGGCTCGTCGATCACCGGGAAATCGGTCGAGCAGCGGTGGCCGTCGAGGAACAGCACGGGCCGCGAGTCCACCGCCCGGATCGCCCACTCCGACCTCCGGTAGAACGGGCCGACCACCTCGCCGGTCGGGTCGGCTGGCGAGGTGATCGGGGTTGTAGCCCGCCACCTCCGGCCGGTTCGCGTAACGGGCGGCGATCGCCTCTCACAGGTGCACGACCCGGTCCTGGAAGGGCCGGTGCACCCAGAACTGCGCTCGGTGCATCGGGTTGTCGCTGTGCCAGTGCTGGTTCTGCGCGCCGGGCAACGCGTGCAGGTCCAGGATCGTGTAGATGCCCTGCTCCGCGCACCGCCCGATGAGCCGGTCGCGCGCGTCCTCGGGCCCGAAGAAGTCGTCCAGGAACCGGTCGGAGAAGCGGCGGTACCCTCCTCGCCCAACGCCGACCGCAACCCGCGCGCTGCAACGATTCCGTGGCCGAGCTTCCCCGCCGACGGGTGGACGGTGCGGCACGAGGGCCTGATCCCCGCGCCGTGAGGACGGCGGTGGCGCCTGGCCTGGCTCCGATGGCACGGGAGGCTCGTCGCTAAGGTCTGCGGCATGTACGTGAAGTTGTGCGGGCTGCGCACGGCGGCCGACGTCGCCGCCGCCGTGGACGCGGGCGCCGACGCGGTCGGTTTCGTGCTCAGCGCGAGCGTCCGGCAGGTCGATCCCGAGACCGCGCGGCGGCTGGTGCGCGAGGTGCCGCCGCACGTGCTGTCCATCGGCGTGTTCCGCGGGGTGGCGGCGGCGGACGTGCGGCGGCTCGCCGAGGAGACCGGTATCGGCGCGGTGCAGCTGCACGGCGACTACCCGCGTGCGGCGTTCGACGAGGTGGCGGCGGCCGGGGTGCCGCTGGTCCGGGCGGTCGCGCTGACGGCGGACACCGACGTGCGGGTCGGCGCGTACGGCGAGCGGATGCTCCTGCTCGACTCGCCCCAGGCCGGCTCCGGCCACCAGTGGGACCTCGCCGCGCTCGACGGCGCCCGGCCGGACGGCGACTGGCTGCTGGCGGGCGGCCTCGGGGTGGACAACGTCGCCGAAGCCGTCCGCCGCGCCCGGCCATGGGGTGTGGACGTGTCGAGCGGCATCGAGGCGAGCCGCGGGGTCAAGGACCACGGGCTCATGCGGGAGTTCGTCGTCGCCGCCCGTGCCGCCTGACCGCCGCCCGCCTGACCGCCCGCTGCCGCCCGCCTGACCGCTAATCGCCCGACGGCCGCCGAACGGGCAGGACGATGGCCGACGGGTGGTCCGGGTCGTGGTGGACGGACTGCTCGGCGACCAGGAGCCGGGTCGCGGTGGCGTGCGGTTCGCCGGTGCCGGTGTTCCGGGCGTACCGGGGGAACGCGCCGCTGGACACCTGCACCCGGACCCGGTGCCCCCGCCGGAAGCGGTGGGCGGTCGGCCACAGCGTGACCTCGGCGCGGGTCGTCGCGTCCGCGCCGGACAGGGTCACCAGGCCGTCGCAGACGTTCACCGAACGGCCGCGCGGGTCGACGTCGCACAGCCGGACGAACACATCGGCGTGCGGCAGGCTGGAGCGGAACCAGACCTCGGCCGTCACGTCGCCGATCACCTCGACGTCCTCGGCCAGCGGCTCGGTGGTGTAGGTGAGCACGTCCGGCCGGGCCTCCAGCGCGGTGTTGTCGACCGGACCGCTGTCGGACACCAGCCGCACACCGCCCACGGCAGGCGTCGGGTCGGCCGGGTCGTACCGGTACCGGTCGGGCGTCGACTCGACGGGAGGCTGCTCGCCCAGCCCGCCGCCGGGCCGGAGGTGGAAGCGCCGGGGCTCGTAGCCGTGCGGCGGCCAGGAGTCGAAGTCGCGCCAGGCTTCCTCGCCCGTCACGTACAGCCGCACCGGAGCGCGCTCGGGCGGCTCCTCGCCGCGTGCCAGGGCGAGACCGAACCCCAGGGCCTCCCGGATCGCGGTGTCGGTCTGGGACATGTGCGTCCAGGGCCCGACGGTGAGCCGCGCCGGACGTCCGGCTTCCCGCAGGACCCGGAAGTCGCGCAGCTGGCCGGGCAGGAAGATGTCGTACCAGCCGGCGATCGAGCTGACCGGCACCGTCGTTCGCGCCACCCGGCGCCGGTGGTCCATCGCGACCCACCGCTCGTCGTCCGCGTCGCGGGCCAGGACGTCCTGGAAGTAGTCCGAGCGGCGTCCGGTGGCGGCCACGTCGGCGCGACCGAGCGGGAGCGTGGTCAGCGCGCGGCGGGTCCTGCGGCCCTGGAGCACGTTGCGCAGCCGGGCGAAGCGGCGCTCCTGGCCCGCGACCGCGACCGCCCACGCGAACGGCGCCTCCAGCGAGAACCCGTCCGCGCGCAGGAACTCCAGCGTCGACGCCGACTCGACAACCTGCGGGATCATCGCCTTGACCTGCGGCGGCAGGCTGTCGGCCACGGCCCACTGCACGTGCCCGAGGTAGCTCGCGCCCACCAGCACGATCGAGCCGCCGAACCACGGTTGCTCCACCAGCCACGCCAGCGTGGCCAGGCCGTCCTCGCGCTCGTGGCGCATCGGGTCGAACGCGCCGCCCGAGCCGAACGTGCCGCGCGCGCTCTGCACCAGCACCTGGAACCCGCGTTCGGCCAACGGCCGCGCCAGGGCCGTCCCGATCGCGCCACGCCGCCCGTACGGGCCGCGGAGCAGCGCGGTCGGCGACGACTCGCCGCCGACCCGCGGCGCCCAGCGGTCCGCGAGCAGCTCGACGCCGTCGGGCATGGGCGTGCGCAGGTCGCGTTGGACGACGAGGTCCCGGGTGATCGGCGGGTCCAGGCCCAGCAGGCGCTGGACGCGGTGGCTGCTCAGGTTCACCGATCGTCCTCCTCGGTCCGGACGCCCCCGGTGATCACCGAGAACACCTGCATCAGGCGTTCGGCGAACGCCTCCGGGTCGAGCGGCTCCGGCCCCTCGACCACCCACGTGTTGACCACCGCAGCCCACCCACCGGTCACGAACGCGGTGAGGTCGTCGAGCACGTCCGGCGCCTGCGGCACGCCGGGCATCCGCCGCACGAGCTCCCGGTCGAACGGGCTGAGCAGGCCGCTCAACGCCACGTTCAGCCGGTAGGCGCACGGTCCGGTCAGCATCGCCCGGTAGAACGGCCGGTGCCGCGCGAAGTGCCGGGCCGCGATCAACGCCCGGGCGTGCTCGTCGGACGGGTCCGCGGCCCCCGTGACGTCCGGCAGCAACCCGGTCTCCACGAGATTGAGCGCGGCGGCCGTCAGCAGCGCGTCGCGGTCGCCGAACTGCTGGTACACGAGCTGCCGGCTGACGTCCGCGGCCTCGGCGAGGTCGGAGATCGGGATGTTCGTCGTGCCGCGTTCGGAGACCAGTGCCACCACCGCACCCAGGAGGGCGGACCGCGAGCGGCGGACCCTCCGATCCGTGCCGCGTGCCGCCTGGTCCACGCACCGAGTATGACACCTGTCATGAAATTGACAAGTGTCAACTCTGTAGGGTCGTGGCCGTGCCCGAGGAACGGTTGTCCGACGTGCTGGCCCGCCGGGTGGTGGTGCTGGACGGCGGCTTGTCGACGGCGCTCACGGCCGCCGGGCACGACCTGTCCGACTCGCTGTGGTCGGCCCGCCTGCTGCTCACCGACCCGGACGCGATCACGGCCGCGCACCTGGCGTACTACCGGGCCGGCGCCGAGGTCGCGATCACGTCCAGCTACCAGGCCACGTTCGAGGGCTTCGCCCGGCGTGGCCTCACCGCGGCGGACACGGCCGGCCTGCTGCGCGACAGCGTGACCCTCGCCCGCCGTGCCGCGTCCGAAGTGGACGGACCGCGGTGGGTGGCGGCGTCGGTCGGCCCGTACGGCGCGATGCTCGCCGACGGCTCGGAGTACCGCGGCCGGTACGGCCTCGCGCCGGGCGCGCTGGAGTCGTTCCACCGGCCCCGGGTCGAGGTGCTCGCCGAGGCCGGGGCGGACCTGCTCGCGGTCGAGACGATCCCCGACGTCGAGGAGGCCGAGGCGGTGCTGAGGGTGGTCGCCGGGTCGGGCGTCCCGCTGTGGCTGTCCTACAGCGCGCGGGGCACGCGGACGTGCGCCGGTCAGCCGCTGGCGGAGGCGTTCGAGGCCGTGCGGGGCGTGGCCGAGGTGGTCGCCGTCGGCGTCAACTGCTGCGACCCGGCCGACGTCGGCGAGGCCGTGGCCATCGCGCGGCGGGTCACCGGCAAGCCCGTCGTGGTGTACCCGAACAGCGGTCAGGGCTGGGACGCCACCGCCCGGAGCTGGACCGGCGCACCGGCCTTCGAGCCCGCGCGCGTGGCCGGCTGGGTGGCGGGCGGCGCGCGGTTGGTCGGCGGCTGCTGCCAGGTCGGTCCGGGCACGATCCGGGACGTGGCCGCGGCGGTCAAGGGCTGACCGGGCGGGTCAGCCGCGCCCGATGAACGGCATCGTGGTCGCCATGACCGTCATGAACTGCACGTTGGCGTCCAGCGGCAGGCCGGCCATGTAGCGGACCGCGTCGGCGACGTGCCCGACGTCCATGGTCGGCTCGGCCGCGATCGAGTCGTCGGCTTGCCGGACGCCCTCGGCCATCCGCCCGGTCAACGGCGTCGCGGCGTTGCCGATGTCGATCTGGCCGCAGGCGATGCGGTGGCGGCGGCCCTCCAGCGAGATCGACTTGGTCAGCCCGGTGATGGCGTGCTTGCTCGCGTTGTAGGCCACGGCGTCGGGGCGCGGGGTGTGGGCGGAGACCGAGCCGTTGTTGATGATCCGGCCGCCCTGCGGGTCCTGCTCGCGCATCACCCGGAACGCGGCGCGGGCGCACAGGAACGCGCCGGTCAGGTTCGTGCCGACCACCGTCGACCACTGCTCGACGGTGAAGTCCTCCAACGGCGTCGGCGGCACGTTCGTCCCGGCGTTGTTGAACAGCACGTCGACCCGCCCCCACCGGTCGCGCACGGTGGCGAAGAGCGCGTCCACCGACGCCTCCACCGTGACGTCGGTCGGCACGACCAGCACCTGCCCGGCGGGCGACCGGTCGGCGGTCTCGGCCAGCCGGTCGGCACGTCGTCCGGCGAGCGCGACCCGGTGACCGGCGTCGAGCAGCGCGCGGGCGACCGCGCGCCCCACACCCGAACCGGCGCCCGTCACGACCGAAACCGGGACCATCGAGTTCTCCTCCCAGCGGGACGTCAGCTCACCCGGAGGGGCGGCCGGTCGAGCACCTCGATGTACATGATCCGGTCCACCACGACGTCCAGGTTCAGCATGCCGGTCGCGGGCAGGAGCGGCACGCACCGGTGCCCCTCGCCGTACGGCTGCCCCGCGGGGTGGTCGGCGGTGCGGATGCTCTGGCAGAAGTCGTCACCGCAGTCGCACCGCCAGACCAGGCGGACGTCCCGGACGCGGACGGCCAGGTCGTGTTCCCCCGCGGCCTCCAGGAGGGCGGTCAACTCGTCGACGAGCCCGGGGTGGACGTCGCGCACGAGGGGGTGGTCCGGCTGCACTTCGGCAGCGTAGCCGGGCACGTGCCACGGGAGGTGCCGTCACGACTGGGTGAAGCGAAGCAGGTTGCCGGACGGATCGAGGAAGGCGCAGTCGCGGACGCCGCCGGGCCTGCTGATCGGTTCCTGCAGCACCTCCGCGTCCGCTGCCTCGACGTGCTCGAAGGTGGCGTCGCAGTCGTCGGTCACGAAGACCAGGCAGCCCTCGCCGGTCCGCTCGTCACCCGGCGATTCGAGCAGGACGATCCGCACGTCCGGCTGCGACGGCGGGCCGACGGCGACCCGGCGCACCCCTCCGGCGCCGTCGCGCACCTCGAACCCGAGCACGTCGCGGTAGAAGCGGAGCGCCTCGTCGAGGTCGCGAACGGCGAGGGCGAAGGACGCGAGCCTGAGGTCGACACCGGTCACGGCCGCTCCTCGCGGCCGGTGGCCAGGTAGACGACGTCCAGGTCGCGCAGTCGGTCCGGGTCGGTGTCGATGGCGATGCGGGTGATCTTCCCGTTCTCGGTGGTGAAGGCGAAGACGGCCCTCGGACTGCCGTGGTGCGACCAGACGGCCCCCGGCTCGCCCTCGACCAGCGCGAGGCGGGCGGCCTGGGCCCGGCCGGCGAAGAACGCCGCCACCGCCTCGGCCCCGCGGAGGTCGTCGACCGCGACGGCGTCGGGGTCGAGCAGGGCGAGCAGGGCGGCGAAGTCCCCGTTCCGGGAGGCGGCGAGGAACGCGGCGACGATCTCCCGCTTCCCCGACCGCGCGGCGGCGGAGGTCTCGGCCGTGCCCTGGACCCGGCGCCGGGCCCGGCTGGCGAGCTGCCGGGCGGCGGCCGGCGAGCGGTCGATGATCGGGCCGATCTCGCCGAACGGCACGGCGAAGACGTCGTGCAGGACGAACGCGAGCCGCTCGACCGGCGTCAGGGTGTCCAGCAGGACCGTCAGCGCGACACCGACCGAATCGGCGAGCACCGCCTCCTCCTCGGGGCCTGCCCGGTCGGCCGCGTGCGGCGTCTCGGGCTCCGGCGGCAGCGCGCCGGCCGAGTCCTCGGGCCGGGACCGGCGTGCTTCGAGCACGTTCAGGCAGACCCGGGCGACGACCGTGGTCAGCCACCCGCCGAGGTTCTCCACCCGGCTGGTGTCGGCGCGGCTGACCCGCAGCCACGCCTCCTGCACCGCGTCCTCGGCCTCGCCCGGTGAGCCGAGCATCCGGTTGGCGATCGCCCGCAGGCGGCCCTGGTGCTCGGCGAACCGCTCGCTCAGCCAGTCCCGCTCGACCATTCGTCACACTCCCCGCTCTCGACCTGTCATACCGGTTGACCGGCGGAGCAGCGCCGATGTGACACCCGGGCCGGGCCCGGGGCGGCGAGCCCGCCGGTTCGAGCAGCGGACACAGCGCAACCACCTGGAGACAAGCATGCAAGCGCACGTCACCGCGATCCTCCTCGGCGTCGGGGACCTGGACCGGTCCAAGAGGTTCTACGGGGAAGGGCTCGGTTGGGAGGTCAAGGACGACTACGGCGTCTCGGTGTTCTACGAGTCGGACGGCAGCTCGCTCGTCGGCTTCTACCGGCGCGAGGGCCTGGCCGAGCAGGTCGGCACGAGCCCGGAGGGCACCGGCTTCAGCGGGGTCGTCCTCACGTACGTGGTCCGCGCCCAGTCACGGGTCGACGAGGTCATCGCGGAGGCCGAGCAGGCGGGCGCCACGATCCTCAAGCCCGCCGGCGCCCTGCCGTGGGGTGGGTACGGCGGCACCTTCGCGGACCCGGACGGCTACGTCTGGAGCGTCGCCCACAGCGCCAGGGGAGCGGACCAGCACTACGCCGAGTAGCCGCCGGGAGCGGCCCTGACCGGCGCCGGCGAGCGGGGTCCGGTGTCGGCGCGTGATCGCGTCGGCGCCGAACCCCCGGCGGCGACGGGTCCGGTCGCGTCCGTCCGGGTACGGTGTCGACCGTGGTGGCGGACGTCGGCAGGACCCCTCGGGCGGAGCAGGTCGGAGCTACGCGGCAGCAGATCCTCACCACCGCGGAGCGGCTGTTCGCCGAGCAGGGCCTGTACGCGGTGTCCAACCGGCAGATCAGCGCCGCCGCGGGGCAGGGGAACAACACCGCCGTCGGCTACCACTTCGGCGCGAAGGCCGACCTCGTCCGGGCGATCATGCTCCGGCACACGTCCCGCATCGAGTCGTTGCGCCACGACGCGGTGGCCGCCGTCGCCGGGTCGCGCGAGGTGCGGGACTGGGTGGCCTGCCTGGTCCGCCCGGTGACCACCTACCTGGCCTCGGCGGGCGGCCCGACCTGGTTCGCCCGGTTCAGCGCCCAGGTCATGACCGACCCCGTGTTCCGGGTGGTCCTGGCGGAGGAGGCGCTGGCCGAGGACTCGTTGCGGCACGTGGTGGACAACCTGATCGGCCTGCTGCCCGACATGCCCGCCGACGTGCGCGAGGACCGCGCCGCCATGGTCCGGCACCTGATCGTGCACGTGTGCGCCGAGCGCGAGCGCGCCCTCGCCGAGGGGACCGCGACGCCGAGGTCCACCTGGGACGAGGCCGCGACCGGCCTGATCGACGCGATCACCGGCCTGTGGACGGCCCCGTACACCGCCGGCCCCGAACGTCGCGGGTAGCAGGCCTTCCCGCTGCGCGTTCGACCCATCACGTTGCGTCGCGCCCCGATCGCCGGCAGCCTTAAGTCAGTTGATTGACTCAAGTCTGAAGGAGGCGGTTGCCGTGGCGCTCGGGGACACCGACCACGTGCTGGACTACCCGATCCCGAGTCCGGCCGCGCTGGAGCCGCCCGCGGAGTGGGCCGAGCTGCGGCAGGGGTGCCCGGTCGCGCACGTCCGGCTGCCCAGCGGCGACCGGGCGTCGCTGCTGACCCGCTACGACGACGTCAAGCAGGTGCTGTCCGACCCGAGGTTCACCCGCAACCTCGACGCGCCCGACGCGGCCCGGATCTCGGCGAACGAGTCCGGCGGCGTGTTCAACAGCGGCCTGGGCAACGCCCTGCCCGAGGAGTACCACCAGCAGTGGCGGCGCATGGTCGGCAAGTGGTTCACCGCCAAGCGCATGACGGCGCTGCGGCCCGGCATCGAGGCGATGGCCGAGCGGTTGATCGACGAGATGGTGGCGGACGGCGCGCCCGCCGACCTGAAGTCGGCGCTCGGCTTCCCGCTGCCGGTGTGGGTCATCTGCGACATGCTCGGCGTGCCGGAGAGCGACCGGGACAAGTTCGCCTACTGGTCGAACACGCTGCTCAGCCTCACCCGCTACACGCAGGCCGAGATCGACGCCGCGCAGGCCGAGTTCGCCGCCTACATGAGCGCCCACATCGCCGCGACCAGGGCGGACCCCGGTGACGACCTGATCAGCGAGCTGATCGCCGCCGCGGTCGACGCCGGGCACGTCATGCCGGACGAGGCCCTGCTGGCCACCTCGCAGGGCCTGCTGGTGGCCGGGCACGAGACCACGGCCAACATGATCGGCAAGATGGTCGGGATGCTCCTGGCCGACCGGACGCGGTGGGAGGCGCTGCTGGCCGACCCCACCCTCGTGCGCACGGCGGTGGAGGAGGCGTTGCGCGCCGACGCCAACCCCGGGTTCGGCATCCCGCGCTACATCACCGAGGACGCCGAGGTCGGCGGCGCCGTCATCCCGCGCGGCACGACCGTCGTGTGCAACCTGGCCGCGGCCAACCGGGACGAGCACGCCTTCGCCGACGCCGACGGGCTCGACCTGGCCCGCACCCCGAACGCGCACCTGGCGTTCGGCGCGGGCGCGCACTCGTGCCTCGGGCAGTCGTTGGCCCGCACCGAGCTCCAGGCCGTGCTGGACGTGCTGCTGCGCCGCCTGCCGACGCTGGAACTGGCCGTGCCCGCGACCGGGCTGGCGCGCGTCGACGGCCTGGTCGTCGGCGGGCTCCAGGAACTGCCCGTCCGCTGGTGACGGACCGACGAACCGAAGGAGTGCGACCGATGAAGGTCTCCGTGGACGAGGACAAGTGCTGCGGGGCGGGCTCGTGCGTGCTGGCCGCGCCCGACGTGTTCGACCAGCGGGACGAGGACGGCGTGGTCGTGCTGCTCGACCCCGAACCCGCCGAGCACCTGCACGCCGCGGTCCGCGAGGCGGCCGACGTGTGCCCGGCGGCGGCGATCCTGCTGGGTGACCGGGCGTGACTGAGGTGTCCGACGTGCTCGTCGTCGGCGCCTCGGCGGCCGGCCTGGCCACTGCGGAAGCTTTGCGCCGCAAGGGTTTCACCGGCGGGTTGACCCTGCTCGGCGACGAGGCGCACCCGCCGTACGACCGGCCGCCGCTGTCCAAGCAGGTCCTCGCCGGCGCCTGGGAGCCCGAACGCGCCCAGCTGCGCGGCCCGGACTTGTTCGAGGAGTTGGGCGCGACGCACCTGCCGGGCGACCCGGCGGTGTCCCTGGACCCGGCCACGCGCGCCGTCCGCACCGCGTCCGGGGCCGTGCTGCGGGCCGACGCCGTGGTCGTCGCCACCGGCGTGCGGCCGAGGACCCTGCCCGACCAGGGCGGGTTGGGCGGTGTGCACGTGCTGCGCACCGTGGACGACGCGGTGGCGTTGCGGGCCGACCTGCTCGCCGCCGAACGGCTCGTGGTCGTCGGCGACGGCGTGCTCGGCGCGGAGGTCGCCGCCACGGCGCGCGGCCTCGGCCTGGACGTCACCCTCGCCGGGCCGCAGGCCGCACCCCTGGCCGCCCAGCTGGGACCGCTCGCGTCCGGCCTGCTCGCCGACCTGCACGCGGGGAACGGCGTGCGGCTGCGGCTCGGGGCCGCCGTGCTCGGCCTGACCGGGCGGGACGGGCGCGTGACCGGCGTGCGGTCGGCCACCGGCGACGTCCTGCCGGCCGACGTGGTCGTGGTCGCGCTGGGCGCCGTCCCCAACACCGACTGGCTGCTCGACAGCGGACTCCGGCTCGACAACGGCGTGGTGTGCGACGCGAGGTGCCGTGCCGCGGACGGCGTCTACGCGGTCGGCGACGTGGCGCGGTGGCACCACGAGCACCTGGGCGCCTTGCTGCGCCTGGAGAACCGGACCAACGCCGCCGAGCAGGCCGCGGTCGTGGCCGACAACATCCTGGGCGCGGACCGCGCGTACACACCCGTGCCCTACTTCTGGACCGACCAGTTCGACGCCAAGCTCCAGGTCTTCGGCCGGTTGCCGGTCGACGCGGAGGTGTCCGTCGTGGACGGTGACGTCACCGCGCGGCGGTTCGTCGCGCTCTACGAGCAGGCCGGCGAACCCGTCGGCGTCCTCGGCTGGAACATGCCCAAACAAGCGCGACGGCTCCGGCAGAGCCTGCTCGGCCAGGTCCTCGCCCCGGGAGCACGACCATGACCGCGGAGCCCGCCGAGCTACCCCTGCCCGAGGCGGCGGGGCGCCTCTCCGACCCGCCGCCGACCTGACGCAGGGCGTGGCCGGAGCCGGAGACCGCCTACCGCACCCCGCGCCGACGGCTGCCGGACCTGCGGCTCGCGGCGGACTTCGAGCGGATCCCGGTCAAGCGCGACGGGCTCGGCTACCGCGTCTGCGAGCTGCCCGTGAGCCGGTGACCTGAGGTCACTTCGACCAGGTGATCGGGGAGTCCTCGTAGCCGTCGCCGTTGGCGTAGCTCGCGCCCGCGACGGTCGCGCCCTCGCGGGCTCCCTGGAGCACGCACGTCTCGTACTTCGCGCCCGCCGTGGTGAAGTCCTTCTTCGCCGTCTCCGACTCGCACTGCTTCGTGTCACCGCTGATGATCACGCCGGTGCCCTTGCCGTCCGCGCCGAGCGCACGCAGGCTCAGCGAGCTGTAGGACAGGTCGGTGCCGCCGACGTTCTCCACGGTGACCCTGATGTAGAACGGGGTGATGCCCTTGGCCTTCTCGCCGAACGCGGCCAGGTCGGCGTTGGCGCCCTGGTCGATCGCCGTGACGGTGATGGCGACCGTGCCGTTCTTGTCCGAGCCGTACTTGAACGGGACCACCGCGCGCTCGCCGACCTTGAGCTTGGCGCCGGGGGCGGTGACGTCGCCGGCCGGCGCGTCGGCGGTGGTGGTGGCCGAGCTCTTCGCCGCGGCGCTCGACGTGGTCTCCTCCGTCGTCGCCTCGGTGGTGGCGGCGGGCGCGGCGGTGCCCGTGGTGGCGTCACCGCAGGCCGACAGCAGGAGCGCGAGCGCGCCCACGGAAGCGACCAGCGTGCGATTGACGTGCATGGGTGAATCTCCTCGAAGCCGAACGGCGCCGGCGTGCGCGTGCGTGACAGGGGGACGCGGCCGAAGTCGCCTCGACCGCACGGCCCCGACCGTAGCCGCACCCGGCCCTGTGCGCTGTGGTCCGTTCGTACCACAGGCGCGACCGCTGCCCGCCGCGACGACCGCGGCGGGCAACGGGGCGTTCGGGCAGGTCAGACCAGGTTCTTCTGCATCACGTCCCACTCGGTGGCGCACAGGCCGCAGTTCGGGCCGACGAACTGCGCCTTGCTCGCCTGGTCGCCCTTGAGGTGCCACTTGAGCCAGTGCCCGCCGACCCGGCCGAACTCGCCGCCGTTGGGCTGGTCGAACGTGCCGAAGTGCCCGACGTCGAGGTTGCCCATGAACGCGGGCAGCCCGGCGGGCAGCCGTCGCCAGTCGTCCATCGCGTTCTCGTAGGCGATGTCGGTCGGTCCGCCGATGAAGTAGGCGATCGGCACGCGCAGCCGCTGCAACAGGTAGTTCTGCGAGTCGTTGAGCATGCCGCTGTTCCACAGCACCGTCGTGGTCAGCCGCGGGTCGGCGGCCACCTCGTAGGTCTCGATGCCGCCGCACGACTGGCCCATCACGGCGATCTTGGTGGTGTCGATCCGGCCGTAGTACTTGCTGGTGCGCCGGGAGTTCTCGGCGATCGCCCAGTCGATGGAGTCGACGAGCATGTCCGAGTCGGTGGAGCCGCTGCCGCCCGGCCGGCCGTTCGCGATGACCAGGAAGCCGTGCGAGGCCCACTCGGTCAGGATGTTCTGGAACCACGTCCCGTCCGCGCGGCACGCGCCGTTGCCCCAGGCGACGATGGGCAGCTTGACGCCCGTCGGCAGGGTGTTGGGCCGGTAGATCGTGTGGTTGGTCAACCTCAGGGTCGTCTCGTAGCCCGCGGAGTAGGGGCCGGACCCGCCCATGACCGAGGGCGGCGCCCCGGTTTCGGCCGCTGCGCCGACCGGGCCGGCGCTCGTCGCGGTCAGCACCCCGGCCAGGGCGAGGACGGTGAGAATCGCACTGCGCAATCGCATGGGTTTCTCCATCGGTGGCGTAGGTGGATTTGGTGCGGCGCAATCGGAATCTGGCGCACCGGACCCACCCGCGGCCAGCGAGGACGTGGGGGACAGGCGAAACCACCGATGTCCCGCCGACGCCACCGCCGAGGGGGCGGGGCGCTAGGCGTCGCCGCGCCGGTGGTCGTACCCATCCGGCGCCGGGAACTCCAGCACCACCTGCGTCACCTGGTCCGGCCGGGAGTCGAGCAGGTCGTAGGCCCACGCGGCGTCGGTGAACGGCACTACGTGCGACACCAACGGCCGCAGCAGCACGTCTTGCGCCACCGCCAGGTCGATGACGGTGGCGTTGAGCCGCTCGCGGTCCCACCGGTGCGCGAGACCGGGCGCGACGCCGGAGATCTGCGAGCAGACCAGGTCGACCCGGTTGTGGTGGAACTCCTCGCCGAGGAACAGGCCGCGCGCCTCGCCCTGGTGGAAGCCGCCCGTGACGACGCGCGCGTTGTAGGCGACCGTGCGGACGGCCTCGTGCAGCGCCTTGGGGTTGCCGCTCACCTCCAGGGCGACGTCCGCGCCGCGACCGGACGTCAACGCGCGGACCTGCTCGGCGATCCCGCCCTCGCGGGCGTCCAGCGCCACGTCCGCGCCCAGCGCCCGGGCGAGCTCCAGCCGGTCCGGGAGCGGGTCGACGCCGATCACCCGCGCGCCGTTGCGCCGGGCGAGTTGCGCGACGATCTGCCCCACCACGCCGAGGCCGAACACCACGACCGTCTCGCCGACGTGGATGTCGGCGTCCAGCACGACGTTGAGCGCGACCGAGCCGATGTGGCTGAAGATCCCCAGCACCGGGTCCGCCGCCGGGTCGAGCACCCGTGCCGCCGCGTACCCCTCCTCCACCACGGTGCCCGAGCGGTGCCCCCACACGCCCCACACGACCTGGCCGGGCCGGACCGCGGTGACCTCGCCGCCGACCTCGACCACCTCGCCGACCTCCTCGTAGCCCACCACGGTCGGGTACGCGACCGCCGGCCGACCCGGCACGAACAGGCGCGTGTCGGGATCCCACGTCTTCACCAGGTGCGCGTTGGTGCCGCGGTACTGGGTCAGCTCCGTGCCCGCCGAGATCCCCGAGTACAGCGTGCGCAGGCGGACGCCGGTCGCGTGCAGCGGCGGGTCGGGTTCCTCCGTGATCGAGACGCATCCGGGCGCGTCCAGCCGCACTACCGTTCCCATCGCCGCCCTTCCGGTTCACGCGCGAGGACGTCCAGCAGGAGCGCCGCCGTCCAGCTGAAGTGGTCGGAGCCGAGACCTTCGCCGGTCACCGGGTGGAAGTACTCCCGGAACCCGGCGCCGGAGACCAGGCCGACCATGTCGGACGCCAGCCGTTCGGCGTGGCGGGTCTCGCCGTGCGCGAGCAGCGCCCGCCACAACAACCACGTGGTGTTCAGCCACGTCGGTCCGCGCCAGTACCGGCGCGGGTCGGCGTCGGGCGCGGTGAGGTCGTAGCTGGGCACGCCGCGCACGCCCGGAGCCGCGAACGCCGGCCCGGTGAGCGTCGCCAGCAGCGCCGACCGGTGCCCGCCGGGCAGCAGCAGCGGCACGAGGCCGGACACCGTGCGCTTGGCGAGCCGGCGCCCGGTGCGCGCGTCGAGCGCCACGTAGCACCCCAGCACCGGGTCGAACAGCCGGGTGTGGAGCTGGTGCGCCAACTCCCGCGCCCGCTCGACGTGCCGGCCCGGGTCGACGCCGACGCGCCGGGCGAGCGTCGCCAACGCGTGCTCCGACCAGGCGAGCACCGCGCAGAACAACGGGTCCACGGCGCAGAACGGCAGGCTGAGCAGGTCGTCGTCGGCGTAACCGCGGTCGCGGTAGGCGGCGACGATGCCCATGTAACGCGCGTAGTCGTCGTCCGTCGGCCGGTGCCCGGCGTCGGCGTGGCGCAGGTCGCGCCGCAGGACCGTGATGTCGTCGGCCAGGCCGGGGTCGACCGCGCCGAGCGGCTCGTCCCACGCCGGGCTGTTGTCCAGCCCCGACTCCCACGGGTGCACGATGCCGACCAGCCCGGACGCCACGCGTCGCCGCTCGAACAGGTAGTCGTGCGAGCGCGCGAGCCGCGGGTACAGGCGCCGGACGGCCGCGTCGGTGGTCTGACCGGGGTGGCGTTCGGCGACGGCGAGCACGGCGGCGGCGTGCACCGGCGGCTGGACCAGGCCCGTGGTCGGCACACCGGCCGGTGGCCCGTGCCGCGGCAGCGGTCGCCAGAACGCCGGACCGGGGAAGTAGGCGTCCTCCGGCACGGCGGGGTTGAACACGATCTGCGGCACCCGCCCGTCACCCCACTGCGCGCCGTGCAACGCGGTCAGCTCCGCGAACGCCCGCCGCGGGCTCAGGTGCGCCTGGCCGATGGCGATGAACGCCGAGTCCCAGCTCCACTGGTGCGGGTAGAGCGCGCTCGTCGGCACGGTGGCCGACCCGCGCCAGTTCCGCAGCAGGGTCGCGGCGGCCTTGCGCCGCAGGTCGGCGAGGTCCGGCGCGCGTGGCTCCGGTGTCGTCCCGATGGTCACCACCTCATCCGCCCGCCTGGCGCAGCACGCCGACCGCCGCCGGTAACGCCGAGTCGGCCGGACCGGACAGCCGGCACGCGACGCTCGCCCACCCCTCGTACCCGGCGGCGTCGAGCGCCGCGAAGAGCGACGGCCAGTCGAGGTGACCCGCGCCGGGTTCGAGCCCGTTGGAGTCGGCGAGCTCGACGTGCCCGAGCCACGGCCCGGCGGCCAGCAGCGCGCCGGCGGGGTCGGCTTCCTCGATGTTCATGTGGAACGTGCCCGCCGCGACCCGCGCGGACCCCACCGCGCGGCACAGCTCCGCCGCCTGGTCGAGCGTGTTGACGGGCTGGCCCTCGTAGCGGTTGACCGGCAGCAGGCACAGCGACAAGCCCTCCCGCGCGGTCCGCTCGGCGAGGCGGCGCAGGCCGTCGGTCAGCAGGCCGTGCGCCGGCGCGCCGTGATCCGGGCTGTCCTGTGTGGACGAACGTGGCAGCGGCACCCGGCGCGTGTCGGACACCGGCACCACCACGGCCAGCGCACCCAGCGCCGCGATGGAGGACACCTGCCGATCGACGTCACCGACGTGGGGCGGCACGTCCAGGCGCACGGAAGGCATCACGACACCGTTGCCGGCCGCGCGCTCCAGCCCGGCCAGTCTGCTCGCGAACGCCTCGCCGCCCCGCGTGCGCAGCGCGATGCCGGCGAAACCCGCCGACTGCGCGAACTCCCACTTCTGCTCGATCGAGGCGCCCGGGAGCAGCTGCTCCTGACAGGCGATCTTCCACTGCGGCATGGCCGACATTAATCCCGTCATCAGTCAAAACGACAATGCGGCATCCCGATCCCGGTGCGGCCCGATCGGCGAACGGCTTGCCAACACCCCGGGTGCGGGCCCGAAGTCACGTCCGGATTGGCGGTTGTCACGGGACAAACCGGGGTGTTCAGTGGCGCCACCGAACACCCGGCCCCGGCCCGTGAGAGGTCGCGGACCGCCGGAAGGGAGCAACCATGACCCGACGTGGACTGCGCCTGCTCGCCGCCGCGGCGCCCGTCGCCCTCGTGCTGTCGGCCTGCGGCAGCGGCGATCCCGGTGGCGGGGCGGACGGCCCGCTGGTCTTCTGGACCATCGAGGACACCGCCGACCGCGTGCGCGCCCAGGAACGCCTGCTGGCGCGGTTCACCGAGCGGACCGGCATCGAGACCGAGGTGGTCGCGATCGCCGAGAACCAGCTCACCACCGTGCTGACCTCGGCCGCCGCGTCCGGCGAGCTGCCCGACGTGATCGGGTCGATCTCCCTGCCGATCATGAGCCGGTTGCGCACCGACGACCTGCTCGACACCGACGCGGCCAAGCAGATCGTGGACGGCCTCGGCGCGGACACGTTCGCGCCGCAGTCGCTGGAGCTGACCCGCGAGGGCGACGCGCAGCTCGTCGTGCCCAGCGACGGGTGGGCCCAACTCCTGTTCTACCGCAAGGACCTGTTCGCCGCGGCCGGGTTGCGCCCGCCGACCAGCTACGACGCGATCCGGCAGGCCGCCGAACGGCTCGATCAGGGCGACGTCGCCGGGATCACCGCCGCCACCTCGCCCGCCGACGTGTTCACCCACCAGACGTTCGAGCACCTCGCGCTCGCCAACGGCTGCGGGCTCGTCGGGGACGACGGGCAGGTGGCGCTGCACAGCCCCGAGTGCGTCGGCGCGTTCCAGTTCTACACCGACCTGATCACCCGGCACTCGGTGGCGGGCAACCAGGACGTCGACACCACGCGCGCCACGTACTTCGCGGGCCGGTCGGCGATGGTGATCTGGTCGTCGTACCTGCTCGACGAGCTCGCCGGCCTGCGCAACGACGCGCTGCCCACGTGCCCGCAGTGCCAGGCGGACCCGACGTTCCTGGCGAGGAACACCGGCGTGGTGGCCGCGCTGAGCGGGCCCGACGGCGGCGAGCCGACCACCTTCGGCGAGACGGCGTCGTTCGCGGTGCTCAAGGACGCCGCCACGGACGACGCGAAGAAGCTCGTCGAGCACCTGATGACCGACGGGTACCGGGACTGGCTGGCCATCGCGCCCGAGGGCAAGGTGCCCGTCCGCGCGGGCACCAAGGACAACCCGCGGCAGTACGTCGAGGCGTGGCGCGCGCTCGACGTCGGCGTCGACACCAAGGCGCCGCTGTCGAAGTTCTACGACGAGGAGACGTTGCGGGTGGTGCAGGAGAGCCCGCGCAGCTTCAGCCGGTGGGGCTTCCCCCAGGGCAAAGCGGAACTCGCGGGCGCGGTCGCCGGGCAACTGGTCGTGCCCAAGGCGTTGGCCGAGGCCGTGAACGGCGGTGGAGACGCGCCCGCGGCGGCGCGCAAGGCGAGCGAGCAGGCCGCCACCCTCGCCCGGGAACTCGGCGAGTAGCGGGCCCGCGGTGGCGCGCACGCTGAGGCGGCACGACGCCCGCACCGGGTTGCTGCTGCTCACCCCGACGCTCCTGATCGTGCTCGCGGTCGTGCTCGTGCCGCTGGCGTGGTCGGTGCTGATCGCGTTCCAGCGCGTGCGGCTGATCGACGTGGGCCGCACGGGGCTGTTCGAGAAGCTCACGCTGGACAACTTCGCCCGCGTGCTCGCGTCGGACGTGCTGTGGGACAGCCTGCGGACGACGGTGGTCTACACGGCCGGCTCGACGTTCGCCGCCGTGGCGTTGGGGCTGGTCGCGGCACTGGCGGTGCGGCGACCGTTCCCCGGCCGGTCGTTCGTGCGCGCCGCGATGCTCATCCCTTACGTGGCGCCGGTCGTGGCGGTCACGTTCGTCTGGCGGGTGCTGCTCAACCCGGAGTTCGGCTTCGTCAACGGCTGGGGCAGGCGGCTGTTCGGGTGGGACGACCCGATCGCGTTCCTGTCGCGGGCACGCGGCGAGATCACCCTGTTCGGCCTCGACGTGCCGGTGCCCACGGCGCTGCTCACCGTGATCGCGTTCGAGGGCTGGCGCTACTTCCCGTTCGCGTTCCTGTTCCTGCTGGCCAGGTTGTCGGCGCTGCCGAGCGAGCAGGAGGAGGCCGCGACCGTGGACGGCGCGACGCCGACGCAGCGGTTCCGGCACATCGTGCTGCCGCAGCTGATGCCGGTGATCGCGGTGCTCGTGGTGCTGCGGACCATCTGGACGTTCAACGAGTTCGACGACGTCTTCCTGCTCACCGGCGGCGCGGCGGGCACGGAGGTGGTGAGCGTGCGGGTGTACGAGCTGCTGACCGTGCAGCGCAACGTCGGCGCCGCGGCCGCCCAGTCCGTGCTGCTGGCGTTGGTGCTGGCCGTGCTGCTGGGCGCCTACCTGTGGCTGCTGCGGCGGCGGGAAGGGGCGGGCGCATGACCCGCGACCGGTTCGAACGGGCGGTGATCGCCGTGCTGCGGCCGGTGGTGATCGGGTGCCTCCTGATCGCCACGCTGCTGCCGTTCTACGCCATGCTGGTGCTGTCGGTGCGGCCGATCGAGGACCTGGTGCGGCGGCCGGACTCGCTGCTGCCCGACCTCGGCGAGCTGACCCTGGCCACGTACGTCGACGTGCTGCGGCCCGTGGCGCGGGGCGGTCAGGGGTTCCTGAGCCTGCTGGGCAACAGCGCCGTCGTGGCCACGGCGTCGGTGGCGCTGGCGCTGGCGATCGCGATCCCCGGCGCGTACGCGGTGAGCAGGCTGGAGTTCTTCGGCAGGCGGCACGTCAGCTCGCTGTTCCTGGCGGTGTACCTGTTCCCCGGCATCGTGCTGGCGATCCCGCTGTTCGTGCTGCTCACCCGGATGCAGCTGCGCGGCTCGCTGGTCGGACTGGTGCTGGTCTACATCGCGCAGACCGTGCCCGTGGCGATCTACATGCTCAAGAACTACTTCGACACGATCCCGGCGAGCGTCGAGGAGGCGGGTCTGGTCGACGGCCTGAGCCGGGTCGGCGTCATCCGGCGGATCAGCCTGCCGCTGGCCCTGCCGTCGGTGATCGCGACCGGCATCTTCGTGTTCATGATCGCCTGGAACGAGTTCCTGTTCGCCCTGCTCTTCCTGGTCGAACGGCGCGACAGCTGGACCGTCTCGCTCGGGCTCGCGCAGCTGTCGGGCAGCATCGAGATCCCCACCACCGTGCTCATGGCCGGGTCGGTCGTGATCACGGTGCCGGTGGTGCTGCTGTTCTTCCTGACCGAACGGCTACTCTCACAAGGGCTGACCAGCGGCGCGGAGAAGGGCTGAACGCGGTGGTGGCAGCGGGTCCGACACCTCTGGCGAGGAGGGAATCCCGGGTGGGGCGCAGCGGGTTCACGGCGTCACCGGGCGAGATCCTCGCGCTGGTCCGGTCCGGTCGGGTGAAGACCCGCAAGGACCTGCAGGAACTCACCGGCCTGTCGCGCTCCACGGTCGCGCTGCGGCTCAGCCAGCTCATCTCCGCCGGGTACATCCGGGCGGTCGAGCAGCGGCGCGGCACGGCGGGCCGGCCGGCCGAGGTGCTGTCGTTCGAGGAGAGCGACAAGCTGGTGCTGGCGGCCGATCTCGGCGCGACGCACGCGCGGTTCGCGCTGACCGACGCGGGCGGGCGGATGCTCGGCGAGCGCACCGAGGACCTGCTGATCGGCCAGGACCCCGACGTGGTGCTGAAGCTCGTGATCCGGCGGTGCCGCGAGCTGCTGAAGAGCGCCGGCCGGGATCGGGCCACGCTCGCCGGGGTCGGCGTGGGGCTGCCCGCGCCCGTCCACTTCCGGACCGGGCGGCCCGTGCAGCCGCCGATCATGCCCGGCTGGCACGGGACCGCGGTGGCGAAGACGCTCGCCGACGCCCTGGGGTGCCCGGCGTTCGTGGACAACGACGCCAACCTGCTGGGGCTGGGCGAGGTCCGCGAGCACTACCCGGACGTGGACAACCTGCTGTTCGTGAAGGTGGGCACCGGGATCGGGGCCGGGGTGATCCTCGGCGGGCGGCCCGAGCGGGGCGCGACCGGCCAGGGCGGGGACATCGGCCACATCCGGATCGCCCGGCCGGTGGACGGCGCGCGGTGCCGGTGCGGCGCGACCGGTTGCCTGGCCGCGCACGCGAGCGGGGCGGCGCTGGCCCGTCAGCTCGCCGAACGGGGGATCGAGGCGCGGACCAGCCGTGACGTCGTGCGCCTCGTGCTGGAGGGCAACGCGGACGCGATCACGTTGGTCCGGGACGCGGGCCTGCTGCTGGGCGAGGTGCTGGCGACGGCGGTGGCGCTGCTCAACCCGACCGTCGTGGTGATCGGCGGCGACCTCGCGCTCACCCGCGAGCACCTCCTCATCGCGGTGCGCGAGCGGCTGTACGAGCGGACCGTGTCGGCGTTGACCAGCAGCTTGGCGGTCGTGCAGAGCCGGCTCGGCGACCGGGCGGGTGTGCACGGGGCGCGGCACATGGTGATCGACCAGGTCTTCTCGGCCGAGGCGGTCGACGCGCGGCTCGCGCCCGAGGGCTGACCGCGGCCGGCGCCACCGACCGGGGCTCGGGCGGAACGCTGCTGCGGCTCGTGGCTGAAGGCCGACGAGGGCCCGGTACGTCGAAAGCCGGGCGATTTCTCGAGATCGAGGGAGAGCGATGCCTGCTATCAGTCGGACCACCTGCGCCGGGCGACCGGCCTGGTTGGTGCGCACGGCGTGGAACGCGATGCTGCTGTCCGTCGCGGACGGTGGGGCGTTGGTGCTCGACCACTGGGGCGGCGACGGCGGTGGTCTGGGCGGTGATTCGTACCTGCCGCACACGCCGTGGAACCGGCCGTCGCAGGCCCACTTCCTCGACGGCGTGCCGCTGGCGTACTCGGTGCACGGCGACCGGGCGTTCAAGGAGCCGGGTCTGGTGGTGGTCCGGGAGGACGGGTCGTCGGTGTCGCGGCTGTCGTTGCGCGAGGACCACGTCGAGGACGACGTGCTGCGGCTCGTGTTCGAGGACCCGGGTTCGGGTCTCGTGGTGGAGCACCGGTTCGAGGCGGTGGTCGAGCACGGCGTCGTGGTGCGTGACGTGCGGGTGGAGAACCGGGGCGCGGCGCCGTTGCGGGTGGAGCGCATCGCCAGCGCCGTGCTCGGCCTGCCTCCCGCGCGCCACGAGTCGTGGACGCTGCACGGCCGGTGGGGTGACGAGTACCAGCTGACCCGACGCGAGCTGACGCCGGGCAAGGTGGTGGTCGAGAGCCGGCGTGGGTTCACCAGCCACGAGGCCAACCCCTGGTTCGCGCTCGGCAGGGTGGGGGAGGAGGGGCCGGTCTGGTTCGGGGCGTTGGCGTGGAGCGGCAACTGGTCGATCGTGTTCGAGACCGAGCGCAACGACGCGCTGCACGTGGTCGCGGGCGTGAACCCGTTCGACTCCGCCTGGCACCTCGAACCGGGCGAGGGCTTCCGCACCCCGTCGCTGGTGTGCGGGCACAGCGACGGCGGTCTCGACGGGGCCGCCCGGCTGATGCACCGCTACCAGCGCGACCACGTGCTGCCCGCACGGCACCGCGACACGCCGCCGCCCGTGCACTACAACACCTGGCTGGCGACGTCGTTCGACGTGGAGGTGGGTCACCAGGTCCGGCTCGCCAGGCGGGCGGCCGAGCTCGGGGTCGAGTTGTTCGTCGTGGACGACGGCTGGTTCGCGGGGCGGACCGACGACCACGCGGGGCTCGGTGACTGGGTGGTCGACCCGGTGAAGTTCCCCCGGGGCTTGGGGGAGCTGATCGACGAGGTGCACGGGTTGGGGATGAACTTCGGGATCTGGTTGGAACCCGAGATGGTCAACCCGGACAGCGACCTCCACCGCGCCCACCCGGACTGGGTGCTGCACCTGCCGGACCGCGAGACCACGTTGTCCCGCAACCAACTCGTGCTCAACTTCGCTCGGGACGACGTGAGGGAGGGCGTGTTCGAGAGGGTGCGCGCGCTGTTGGGCGAACACCGGATCGACTTCGTCAAGTGGGACCACAACCGGCCGTACACGGAGGTGGGCTGGCCCCAGGCGCCGGTGGCGCGGCGGCGCGAGGTGTGGGTGCGTCACGTCCGGGGTGTCTACGAGGTGATCGGGCGGTTGCGCGCGGAGTTCCCCGACCTGATGGTCGAGACGTGCGCGGGCGGGGGTGGGCGGGCTGATCTGGGCATCCTCGGTGTGGCCGACCTGGCGCAGGTCAGCGACAACACCGACCCGTCGGACCGCTTGCGGGTGCAGTACGGGTTCAGCCGTGCCTACGCGCCGAGGGCGATGGTCGGGTGGGTGGCCGACGCGCCGGAGCCGACCACCGGCCGCACCAGCCCGGCGGAGTTCCGGTTCCACGTCGCGATGCAGGGCGTGTTGGGGATCTCCGGCGACATCCTGGGGTGGGGTGAGGAGGAGCGGGCGCGGGCGGCGGGGCTGATCGCCGAGTACAAGCGGCTGCGGCCGACGATCCACGACGGTGACCAGCACTGGCTCGTGCCGCCGTCGGACACCGGGCCGTGCGCGGTGCAGTACGTGTCCCGTGACCGGGGTGAGGTGGTGGTGTTCGTGTACCAGGTGCGCGGGGCTGTGGGGGAGGGGCCGCGTCGGATCCGGTTGCGGGGGTTGGACGCCGAGCGGCGTTACCGGCGTGCGGGGGACGGGCTCGTGACGACCGGGGCGGCGTTGATGGCGGTGGGTCTGCCTTCGGCGTTCCCGCCGCCGCCCGCGCCCGGGCACACCGAGGACTGGCGGAGTCGGATCGAGGTCTGGCGCGGGGTGGAGGCGACGTGATGAAGGTGGCGTTGATCGGGACCGGGTACATCGCGGGTCGGCACGCGGCGGCGTTGGCCGGGTTGGGTGTTGAGATCGTCGGTCACGTCGGGCGGTCCGGGGTTGAGCAGGCGGCGGCGCGGTGGGGTGGTCGGGCGTACCGGGACACTGCCGGGTTGCTGGCGCGGGAAGAGGTGGACGCGGCGTGGATCTGCGTTCCGCCGGCGGCCCACGGGGAGATCGAGCACGCGCTCATCGAGGCCGGGGTGCCGTTCTACGTCGAGAAGCCGATCGGGACGGACGTGGTCGGGCCGCGTCGGGTGGAGGCGGGGTTGCGGGACAGGGGGGTGATGGCCTGCGCCGGCTACTACTGGCGGGGGATGGAGGTGATCCCCGAGCTGCGCCGGATGCTCGCCGAGACGCCGCCGCACCTGGTGCGGGCCGCGTGGCACGGGCTGGTGCCGCCGGCGCCGTGGTGGCGGGTCGAGGCGGAGAGCGGTGGGCAGGTGGTCGAGCAGGCCACGCACTTGTTCGACCTGGCGCGTTTCCTGCTCGGGGAGGCGGAGGTGGTGCACGCGGTGGCGCGGCGTTCGGAGCTCGTGGACCAGCCCGGGTTGGACGTGGCGACGGTGAGCGCGGCGACGCTCGCGTTCGGCTCGGGGGCGGTGGGGGTGTTCACGGCGACCTGTGTCCTGCACGGCACTGTGGACGCTGGGATCGAGTTCTTCTGCGAGGGGCGGAAGGTGACGTTGTCGAGCAAGGCGTTGAGGTGGGAGGACGCCGAGGGCGGCCACGAACTCCCCGTCGGCCGCGACCCGCTGGTGATCGCGGACGAACGGTTCCTGAGCGCGGTGCGGCACCAGGACCCGAGCCTGCTGGTGTGTGACTACGCCGATGCCGTGCGCACCCAAGAACTCTGCTGCACGGTGCGAGACCTGGCCGGCTGACCGGCCCTCGCGTGTTGAACGCTCAGGGTGGTGGTTGGGGCCGGCTCGATTTGACATGGGGCCCTTACGGGCACCCCAGGCAGGCCAAAGCCGGGCAGGCCTGGCGGGAAAAGCGTCCGCCAAGCCTGCCCGGCT